>CAYFVT010000022.1:0-10712 GCA_964346705.1 uncultured Actinomyces sp.
TCAGCCCAAGCACCGTGTTTCTAAGCGTTTAGCCGCCATCAGTCCGTCAGCCACTTTGGCGGTTGATGCGAAGAGTAAGGCCCTGAAGGAACAGGGGCTGCCAGTGATCAATTTCGCACCCGGCGAACCGGACTTCCGCACCCCCCAGAACATTGTGGATGCGGCCGCGTTGGCAGTGCAGGACACGGCGAATCACCGTTACACGCCGGGTCCGGGGCAAATGGCGCTGCGCCAGGCTGTTGCGGACCGGATCGGCCTTTTCGGCGACGCTCCTGCTGCTGCGACGGACGTGGTGATAACTAACGGCGGGAAGCAGGGCATCTACCAAGCGTGCGCGGCGATTATTGATGAGGGCGACCAGGTCCTGCTGCCCGCACCCTATTGGACGACTTACCCGGAGGCCATCAAACTGGCGGGCGGTGTTCCCGTGCCGGTAATGGCCGACTACGCGAATGACTACAAGGTCACCCCTGAACAGTTGGATGCCGCCCTCACTGATAAAACGACGGCACTAATTTTCTGTTCCCCATCCAACCCGACTGGAGCCGTGTACTCTCCGGAGGAGGTCACGGCGATCGGCCAGTGGGCGCTGGACAACGGGATCTGGGTGATCACGGACGATATTTACTCCAAACTGGTTTATGACGGCGCTCACGTTGAGCCCATCTATCAGGCGGTGCCGGAACTGGCCCAGCAAACCATTGCGGTCAGTGGGGTTGCTAAGTCGTTTGCGATGACGGGCTGGCGGGTCGGGTGGATGGTGGGCCCAACGGACGTCATCCAAGCGGCCATCGCAATGCAGTCGCATTTGACGTCTAACGTGAACAACGTGGCCCAAAAGGCGGCGCTTGAGGCCCTAACCGGACCGCAAGACGCGATTGAAGAAATGCGTCAGGCTTTTGACCGGCGACGCAAGAAAATGGTGCACATGCTGCGTGAAATCCGCGGCATGCAGGTGCCGGACCCGCAGGGCGCGTTCTACGTTTTCCCGAAGGTGACGGACATTTTAGGGCGACGCATCGGCGGGGACGTTCACGGGCGTATTGTTGAAACCTCGGCTGACCTGGCGGAAGTCATTCTGGATGAAACCTTGGTTGCCGTCGTTCCCGGCGAAGCGTTCGGCGCCCCCGGCTACCTGCGTTTGTCCTACGCCGTTTCAGATGACGACCTGGTTGAGGGTTTGCGGCGGATACAGAACCTTTTGCACTAGGGCTAGGCTGGTCGAATGGAACTGTTCTTTGACTTGGCCCCCACCAATACGCCCAGCGGTAGTGTGCTGGTCGCCCACGGTTTCGGGGAGCACCGCGGCAGGTACGAACGCTTCATCGCCAAGTTGAATGAGGCCGGCTACGACGTGTGGTCGTTTGACTTTGAAGGCCACGGGACATCGCCGGGGCCGCGGGCGCAGGTTGACGTGGGGCGGCTGATTCGCGCCCACTTGGAAGCCCGGCAGGAACTGTTAGAAGTGACGCGTTCGTCGAACATTTTCCTGTTCGGCCACTCCATGGGGGGCCTGATCACTCTGGCTTCCACGCTGCTGTCCCCAGCGCATATCAATGCGGTTGCGGTCACTGGTCCTGCCCTGCGCCCTCAACCAGCCGTGCCCCTGGCCGCAGCAAAAGTGGGGGCCGCAGTAGGACGCAAGTTCCCGAAACTGACGACCGTGTCCCTGGATGATTCCTTACTTTCCCGGGACCCGCAGGTTGCTAGAGACTACCGGGCTGACCCCCTGGTGTACCAGGGGAAAGTGCCGCTGCTAACGGGGTCCACAATGACCCTGCAAGGGTGGCATGTACTGGAGAATGCGGGCCTTCTGGCGCGCCCCACGCTGATTTTGCATGGCACGGAGGATGGGCTGGCAAACGTGCAGGGCTCCATTGAATTCGTGGCTGCCGCTGGCGACAACGCGGTCCTGGTGGAAGCGCCAGGCGCCTTCCACGAGCTGTTGAACGAACCCGAACAGGACGACTACGCGGAGCAGATTATCGCCTGGTACGGGCGGTGGTGATCCCCTCTTTAACTGGGGGTGAGGTCGGCCAGGACCTTGTGTCCCTACCGAAAGCTCACTTGCACATGCACTTCACTGGTGCCATGCGCCCGGCAACCATGGTTGAACTGGCGGAGGAACAGGGCGTGCGACTGCCCGCCCACCTGCTAGAAGAGGACCCCCTGTCTGTACCGGCGGACGCGCGCGGCTGGTTCCGGTTCCAACGCTCCTACGACGCTGCCCGCTCATTGGTCAGGTCGGAGGAGGTCATGCGCCGCATCGTGCGCGAAGCGGCTGAGGACGACGCGGCGGAAGGGTCGCGGCGCTTGGAAATCCAGATTGACCCGACCTCTTACGCCCAGTGGGTTGGGGGCATCACGCCTGCCTTGCGGATCGTGTTGGATGAGGCGAAACACGCCAGTGCAGCTACGGGTGTGGATGTTGGCGTGATCGTGTCCGCTTCCCGCGTCCGCCACCCCCTTGAAGCCCGGGTTTTGGCCCGCTTGGCGGCCCAACATGCTGGCGACCAGCCGGGTGAAGTCATCGGGTTTGGCTTGTCCAACGATGAGCGGATGGGGAACACAGCCGACTTTTCGGGTGCTTTTCAGATTGCGCGCCGGGCTGGCCTGGCACCGGTCCCCCACGGCGGGGAGCTGCTCGGCGCGGAATCGTTGCGTGAGGTTGCCAGTCACTTAGCGCCCCACCGTATTGGGCACGGCGTGCGGGCAACGGAAGACCCAGAGCTCATGCACCGACTGATTGATGAGGGCGTCGCCTTCGAAATTTGCCCCACCAGCAACGTGCAGCTAGGTATCTACGCGGCCCCCGACGAGGTGCCGCTGCGCCAGTTTTATGATGCGGGCGCCCAAATTGCTCTCAGCGCGGATGACCCGCTGCTGTTCCGCTCCCGCCTCATCGACCAGTACGCGCTGGCACGTGACGCTCACGGGTTCAGCGACAAGGAACTGGCTGACCTAGCGGGAAGCAGCATCAACGCTTCCTTGGCGTCCCCCACGTTGAAAGCCGAATGGCGGGCGCAAATAAACCGGTGGCTGCGCCAGCAGCAGGACTCCCATGCCTGAGCCCCGACCTGACCCGCGCGCCGTGTTCGCCCAGGCCGGCCCTCAGAATTGGCGGCAGGGGGCCCGCGCATTGCAGGACTGGGGCCGCGGCCTAGAAGAATCCGCTAAAACCAGGGCCCAACGCTCACTGGGGAGCAGCCCAGCAGAGGACAGTTTCGTCCGCCCCGGCGCCCCCACGGCCATAGTGTTGCCGGGAGTGTGGGAAGCGTGGGAAGCCTTGGAAGCGTGGGCGCGGGCCCTGCATGCAGTCGGGTGGTCGGTACGGGTCGTCCCAGCATTGGACCAGCAGTTGGGAACACTTCCCCGCTTAGCCGGAGTCCTGTCCGAGTGGCTGCGCGAAAACGACCTGCGGAACGTGCTGGTAGTCGCCCACTCTAAAGGCGGCCTGGTCACTAAACAGACGATGATCGGGGTGGAAGGGTGGCGCATCCGGCAACTAATTTCCTTGGGCACACCGTACGAGGGCGCGCCGCTAGCCGCCCTCTCCCCCAAAGCTCTGGGAATGCGCGACCTGCTGCCCGGCACGCCCGACCTGGCTTTCCTGCAAACCCAAATCCACGTGAACCCGCGAATCGTCGCCATCCAAGCGCAGTGGGACCAGAACGTTCCAGCCGACCCCACGCTGCCCGGCGCAACACTGGTCACCGTGGCAGTGGCAGGACACAACGCGCTACTAACCGCCCCGGAAGCAATCGCCCTGATAGTTGGCTACGCGGGCCTTGTTTCAGGGGCACCGCGGTTACAGTCCTGACAGCGGGTTACCGGCCGCTCGGAGGCCACATGGGCCGAGGTTCCATGGGCGGGGGTCACATGGGCGGTGGTTCCGCCGCCGTCCACGGTGACAAGTAAAGCAGGACAACACCAACCAGCAGGTAGACAATCACGTCTAACGTGCGGTTGCGGGCAGAAAACCAAGGGCGCCCCGGCCAGAAAGCGCGCAACAGGCCAAGCATGATCATGCCTGAGCCCAACAGCACAATGGCTCTGTGCGGGTGGTGGGTGATCGCGAACAGGAACACGGCTAGAACCCCAAGAATTGCTCCCGTGGCAGTAGCTACCCCAAAGTTGAAGGCAGCCTTAGGGCCCACTCGCCTACTGGAACTGCGGCTCATCAGGGCCTCCTCCCCGCCCCGGTCCCACCAGCGGCCGGGACGGAGGGTGCACTGGACGCGTTAGCACTGGTCTCAGCGGTATTCGTCCCACTGTCGGGGCCTGATAGGACCATGCCAGTTTCACCGGTCATGTACAAATATTCGCCTTCGCCCGCACTGGTCTCCGCCGGTTCCTCCGGTTTTTTGGGCGCATCCGTTCGGTACAGGCTGCGGGCCGCATCCAACGACTTGGGATGCAGAATGACCGAGGTTACTAAGGCTGGTCCCGCCACTAGAGCGGTCACGGTTAGCCATGCTGCGGGCACAGGCCCAAGCCACGCCAACCTGTCCCCACCCAGGGAGCCAGCGGACAGCGAAAACCATAATGCCACCATCGCGGCAAACACGACCATGGACATCGCCCCCCGCTGGATGGCCCCACCAAGGGATAGGCCGCTCCAGCGCAGTGCCGCGACGACCCCACAGATAACGCCGGCACCCACCAGCAGCCAGGGGCCCAAGCTGCCCACCGTCTCCACGGGCAGTGCCGCAAGGACGGGAAGTTCAAACAGGGTGCCGCGCCCGGCCTCGAACGCTGAATGGACGGATCCCTCATCCAACACGAAACCGGCCCCCGACAGCCACGCCAAAGCCCACGCCATGAACACCGGTAAATACGCTAATTGAAGCAGGATCAGAACAACACTTGACCAGCCGGAAACACCGAGCTCCGTGCTGGCAACCCCAATCTGGTGTCTAGCAGAGAAAGTTGCGACAACAACGGCGACCAGTGCAACCAGGTTCGCAACGCCCAGCCACACGAAACTCATGCCCACCCCCGCCCACCAGGCAGACAGGCGGCGCACCCACCCAGGCCAGGCGCGAGTGTAAGACACCACCGCCCACAGAGCGGCCGTGAACGGGATCAGGAATGCGCCCGCAAAGGAACTGGGAATCAAGCCACCCAACCCTGTTGCAGCCAAAATCAGGGTAGTCGTAACAAGAAAGAGGGGGACCGCAAACCATTGGGCTGCTGGCGCATAGTGCCGCCCAGAAAGCAGTAGCCCCCGCAGAATCAGAACCTGGGCCACAGACCAGCCCAAAGGGATAAGAGTAAGCACCACGCCGCCAAGTGGGACTTGCCCGCCAAGCGTCAAAGCCCACAGTGCCGTGCCAACACTGCTGGCCTGCCCCAACGTGAACTCCTGCAGCCAAGGGTCACCCGTCAGGACCAGAAGTGAGGTCGCGGCTAGCAGCGCGGGGACAGCCCACCCAATCAGGGCTGCCTCCACGCCCGCCAGCCCCGCCCTGGCCCAACCGGACGGAAGACTGACCGTCCAGGTTGGGCGGCGGTTAACCTCAGGCATGCAGCTTGGCGTAAGCCTCGCGCGCTAGGTCAGCGGTCTGGGTTGGCGTGCGACCAACCAGGACACCCACTTTTTCTAACGCTTCCTTCTTCGCTTCGGCAGTGCCAGCGGACCCGGAAACGATTGCGCCAGCGTGCCCCATGGTTTTGCCCTCGGGTGCTGTGAAACCCGCAACGTAACCGACAACCGGTTTCGTCACGTGGCCCGCAATGTACTCGGCGGCGCGCTCTTCAGCGTCCCCACCAATCTCACCAATAAGGACAATGACATCCGTCTCCGGGTCGTCCTGGAACGCAGCTAACGCGTCAATGTGGGTGGTGCCCACAACCGGGTCCCCACCAATACCAATGGCGGTGGAGAAACCAATGTCACGCAGTTCGTACATCATCTGGTAGGTCAAGGTACCCGACTTAGAGACCAAGCCGATCTTGCCTGGACCCGTAATGTCCGCGGGCGTGATACCAACGTTGGATTCGCCTGGGCTGATAATGCCAGGGCAGTTCGGGCCGATGACCCGCACGTTCTTCTCCAGCGAGTACTCAACGAACTCAACGGAGTCCGCAACCGGGATCCCCTCAGTAATAACCACGACCAGGTCCATGTCGGCATCAATAGCTTCCATGACCGCGCCCTTAGCAAAAGCGGGTGGCACAAACACGACGGACACCGTGGCACCAGTCGCTTCCTTCGCTTCCGCTACCGTGCCGAACACGGGGACCTCAACCAAACCGTTTTCGACCAGGCCTTCTTCCGCCATGGGCCCGTAGCCGACCACGTCGAAGCCGACGAGTTCACCCGCCTTCCGCGGGTTAACACCGCCAACAACCTTCGTGCCGGAAGACAGCATGCGGGCCGTGTGCTTCATGCCTTCGGAGCCCGTCATGCCCTGGACAATCACCAGGTCAGAATTGTTCAAGAAAATTGACATCGTGTTCCCTACTCCCCTTTGGCCCGGTCAGCGGCCAACTCCGCGGCCTCAGCAGCAGCGGCATCCATAGTGTCCACCATGGTCACCAGTGGGTTAGCGGCCTGCTCCAGAATCTGGCGCCCCTCCTCCACCTTGTTCCCATCCAGGCGCACCACCAGCGGTTTGTTCGCGTCCTCACCCAAAATTTCTAGGGCTTCCGTGATCCCGTTCGCGACCTCATCACACGCGGTGATCCCACCGAACACGTTGACGAACACGCTTTCCACCTGCGGGTCACTCAAGATCACGTTCAGACCCTTAGCCATCACCTCAGCGGACGCGCCACCACCAATGTCCAGGAAGTTAGCGGGCTTCACCCCGTATTCCTCCCCGGCCAGTGCCACCACGTCAAGCGTGGACATGACAAGACCAGCACCGTTACCGATGATGCCGACCTCCCCATCCAAACGCACGTAGTTCAGGCCCGCCTCCTGGGCGGCCACCTCAAGCTGATCTTCCGAGCGATTATCCGCCAGGTCCTTATGATCCTCATGACGGAAGTATGCGTTGTCATCCAACGTCATCTTCCCGTCCAGAGCCAGGATGGTGCCTTCCTTCGTGCGGACCAGCGGGTTCACCTCAACCAGCGTGGCATCCTCACCCTTATAGGCGCGCCACAAGTCGACGAGGACGGGAACCAAAGGTTCCGCTTCCTCCTCCGTGAAGTTCGCTTCCGCCAGGATCGCTTTAGCAACATGCTCATCAATCCCAATGCGGGCATCTAGGCTGACGCGTGCCAGTGCTTCCGGCCGTTCAACAGCCAGGGTTTCAATGTCCATGCCTCCCTCTTTGGAGCACAGAGCAATCTGGCTACGCTGAGCGCGGTCAAGCAGGATGGAGAAGTAGTATTCCTCCGCGATTTCGGCCCCCTCAACCACCAGCACGGAATAAGTGTGGTGGCCCCGGATATCCATGCCCAGGATCTGCTTGGCGTACTCTTCGACCTCGTCAGCATTGAAAGCCAGTTTCACCCCTCCGGCTTTGCCGCGGCCACCAATCTTGACTTGCGCTTTCACAACTACCGGGTATTCCCCGATCTTTTCGGCGGTTTCCTTCGCCTGCTCCGGCGTGGTTGCAACTTCACCAAATAAGACCGGGACCCCATACTTGGCGAAAATATCTTTCGCCTGATATTCGTAAAGGTCCACTCCCTCGTTCCCCTTCCGTAGGCCCGACTCAACCGCGTCGCCTCAAACGTTTCTTTGAAGATTTATTCCGAATTTATCTGCGCGACACGCGTCACAAGCCTACCGGTTACGTGGGCCCGCCGCGCAGGATGCTGACGGATTCCGCTAAACGGGGACCCCAACCCACGTAACCTCAGGCCGCCGCCAAGCACCCTAAAGTTTAGTCAAAGGTGCCATCCTCAACAGCAGCCGTTTAGTTGTTGAAGGGAATTGGACACGCACAACCGTGGAACGGCCGGACCCTTCCGTTCCAGTCACCACGCCTTCACCCAAGGTGGCGTGCGCTACCGCGTCCCCCACTTTCAGGGAAGGAAGGGACTGCTCACTAGCAGACGCCTTAGGCGCCCCCAGGCGGCGGTGCGGCAATTTCCCCGCTCCCCCACCCGACCTACTACTAACTGGAGAGCGCCCTTCTGACGAGTATTGGGAGCCGCGTGAACTTCCGCCATAACCGCCCCCGCGACCGGAGCCGTAGGCAGGAGCACCATCACCTGGGAAGCCGCCCCAGTCACTGTCGTAATCAAAACTGGCTTGCGAGCCTTGCGTGTGTGTTTGCCACCGTTTTTCGCGTTCACTTTCACTGCGGACCACCAGAATTTCCGCGGGAATCTCATCCAGAAAGCGGGAAGCAGGGAACTCTTCAGTCGACCCCCACGCGCTGCGGGACGCGGCACGCGTCAAGTAAAGCTGTTTGCGTGCCCGGGTAAGCGCCACGTACGCAAGCCGGCGTTCCTCCGCCAGTTCTTCCTCATCATCCATAGACCGGCGGTGCGGGAACGTCCCGTCCTCCAGCCCCGTCACAAACACGTAAGGGAACTCCAAGCCCTTCGCGGTGTGCACGGTCATGAGTGTCACCTGACCGCCACGGTCCTCTTCCCCCGGGACCTGGTCAGCGTCCGCTACCAGCGCCACCTTCTCCAAGAAAGAGGCCGCATCCGCAACAAGGGGCGGCCCTTGCTCGTCCTCAAACCCCACCTGAGCGGTCACCTGCTCCGCGAATTCCTGCGCCACCGAAACCAGTTCAGCCAAGTTATCCACGCGGGCCAGGTCCTGCGGGTCATCAGAAGCCCGCAGGTTCTCCAAGTAGCCGGTGCGATCTAAAATCTGTTCCAACAGGACAGCGGGGGGTTCCCCCGCCCGGTCCAGCTCCCGCATTTCCTCCAGCAAACCCCAAAACTGTGCAGCACTGGTTTGAGCGCGGGCGGTAAGCCCCAGAATGGGACGCTCCGCCCCCTCCATTGTGTCCGCAAGCGCCCCACCAAAGGACAAGCCATACCGGTCGGCGTGCGCCGCAAGGGCCGCCTGGGCTTTGTCCCCAATTCCGCGCCGCGGCGTGTTCAGGACGCGCCGGATTGCGACCGTGTCGTCCGGGTTCACCACCGCCTGCAGGTAGGCAAGCGCGTCACGCACTTCCGCCCGCTCATAGAACCTGGTGCCACCAATAATTCGGTAGGGGATCCCTGCCCGCAGCAGGCGTTCCTCCAGGACCCGGGACTGTGCGTTAGTGCGGTAGAAGAGTGCAATGTCCCCCCAGTCCGCACCTTTCATGGACAGTTTGTCCAGTTCAGCAACGATCAGTCGGGCCTCATCGTATTCCGTGTCACCCACGTCCAAGGTGACTTGGGCGCCAGCCCCCTCCGCGGTCCACAGGTTCTTCGGCCTGCGCCCCCGGTTCTGAGAAATGACAGCGTTTGCAGCGTCCAAAATGTTCTGCGTGGACCGGTAATTCTGTTCCAGCATCACGGTGCGTGCGGAGGAGAAGTCCTGCTCAAATTCCTCAATGTTCCGGATGGAAGCCCCACGGAAAGCGTAAATGGACTGATCGGAGTCCCCCACCACCGTCAACTCCGCCGGTGGCACCCCATCTTCCCCATCACCCACCAGTTCGCGGATCAGGACGTACTGGGCGTGGTTGGTGTCCTGGTATTCGTCGACCAGGATTTGACGGAAGCGGCGGTGGTAGAGCTCCGCAATGGCCGGGTGCTTCTGTAACATTCGCACCGTCAGCATGATCAGGTCATCAAAGTCGACCGCGTTTGCCCGGTGCAGGCGCTTGTCGTAGTCCACGTAGGCTTCCGCGACCAGTTGGGAAACAGGGTCGCCTGGTGCCTCCCGCAGGTACTGGCTGGGGGTAATTAGCTCATTTTTGAGGTCGGACACCTTCCCCAGCACGAACCGCGGCGTGAACCGTTTCGTGTCAACACCATGGTCTTTCAGGACCATGCCCATCAGCCGTTGGGAGTCCTGCTGGTCATAAATGCTGAACGTGGTCTTCAAACCGGCCGCGTGCGCATGGTCACGCAGGATCCGCACGCAAGCGGAGTGGAACGTGGAAACCCAAATGCTGCGTCCCCGCGGCCCCACCAGTTTCTGCACGCGTTCCCGCATTTCGGCAGCGGCCTTGTTGGTGAACGTGATGGCCAGAATCTGGCCCGGGGTGGCTTGCCCAGATTCCAGCAGGTGAGCAATACGGTGGGTCAGGACCCGGGTTTTCCCGGAGCCAGCGCCCGCCATGATCAGTAAGGGCCCACCCGTGTGCACAACGGCAGCATGTTGCTGGTCGTTTAAGCCCTCTAAAATATCACTATTCGAACCCATTGCCCCCGCCAGTCCAACCACTTCTTCAGCCTTCTATCCGCACCACAATAAACCATCACACCGACAATCCTGACTTCACCTGTGGAAGCCCAGCCCCGCCTTGGGAAACGCAGCCCCGCCTTGGGAAACGCAGCCCGGCCTAGGGCAAGCACAGGCCCGTTTCCGGTCAGCGCTTCGCGCTCTCTTTGTGACGCGTGTCTTTGTTGCGGGTTGTTTTGCCTTCCCGTTCAGCGCCCCGCAGTGCCCGCAGCAGCGCCGCCAACTCAGCTGGGGACATGGTTGGCAGGTAGGCCCGCCCAATCGCGAGCCCAACGGCTGGCAGGACCGCAAGTTCCGGGACCGCTAAATACACCGGGTGGTATTCGGGGCGGAACTTGGATTTGAAACGAAGCAGAGACCGGAACCCGTAAACGGGTTCCAACGTTCTGCCCAG
>CAYFVT010000022.1:10812-19103 GCA_964346705.1 uncultured Actinomyces sp.
CCAGCAGATGTACCGGAGTCATCATCTTGGGGGTGTTTAGCTCGGGCTAGTGGGGCCCCGGACAGGGACAGGAACTGGGCGCCCTCCTCTTTCATTGTGAGTGCCGCCTGGGCAATCAACCATTCCATGACGGGCCGGAAACCACCTTCACGGCGGCGCATAAAGTCAAGCGTCCACCCAACGATTACCTCGTCCTCGTACACCGGCATCCAGGAAGTGACGCCTTGGACCACGTCGCCCTCATCCACTGCGAGCAGGATGCGGACCTCCGGGTCGTCCAGCTCATCCACCCCACCTAGGGTGAAGCCCATTTCGGGCAGCCCTTTGCCGGCCACCCACTCTTCGGAGATCGCTTGGATTTGCTGGCGGTAACCAACCGGGCACTGCCCCCACCTGGTCCAAAAGGGTGACACGCCCTCTTTCTTGGCTCGGTTCAGGGCGGTGCGCACATCCTGGAACGCTTTCCCACTGAAAGTGAGTTTCTCTAAGGGCAGCACGGTTTCCTCCGCTACTTGCAGGCGTGGCCACCCCCACCCGTCCGTGACAGCAACGGTTGGTTCGTGGGCTGAGTAGAAGGCAGGAATCAGATCATTCTTGGTGGCGAAGTTAGCGAACTCCTCCATGACAGCCGCGCGGTCGTCGGGCTGAGCCACGGGGTCCGACACGGTAAGGGCCACCCCGCCGTCAGCGCGGTAAGCGACACCTGCCGGGTAGGTGTCAGAACGCCAAAAATGGTTAGCAGGCCAGGTTGTCATCCACGCTAAGGAGCCACCCCCGTTGGTGCGTACCAGGTCCCGGTATTGGGCCCGGTCAATCACGTCCTGCGCTGCTGTCTTCCTATAGCTGACAAGCAGCATGACCAGGACGCCCGCCCACGGCAGTAGCGGCAGCCAGCCAAGCAGCCAAGCTACATGCACGCTGGTGGGGGTCAGAATCGGGGATAGCAATGCCAGGGCAGAGGACGGCAGCAGCGCCAGCAGGTAGTCAGCAGTCAAAGATCCCACGCCAGCTTCCGGGACGAATGACCCCCGCTGGGGCAGGCCGACAATTAGGGTTCCAACCCAGCCCGCCACGGCCAGGCCACCGACCACAAGCCAGAACCGGCGGTACGTGCCAGGCACCGCACTAACCGTGAACAGGTGCCGCAACGCAACCACCAGGGCGATCAGCAGTAGCGGGGTGATGGCTGGGATTAGGAACTGGGCGGAAGGGACGCCGTGGGCACTGAACCCCAAAACTTCCGCGGCCCCCTGCCACCCGTGCACCTGCCGCCACACAATGTAAAGGTGAGCAACCGCAATCAGGGCCAGCAGTCCCTGCAGGGCGACAGTGCCCCACATTGCTCCGCGCCGGCCAGCACGCAGTCCCCACGCCAGCACCAACTGCACCAGCAGTGGCGCTAGGGCAACCAGTTTCGCGCCCATCCCGGAGGCCCGTTGAGCATACGTGTAGTGCGCGCACCGGCCCGCTAGTTCCGGGTCACGACAAATCTCAGCGACCGCTCCCGGGTCCAGGGCCGCAAACCCAAAGTCGTAGCGCAGCGGAGCCAGGATGCCGACCACGTCTGAAGAGCGCAAAGCGAGCAGAGCACCGAAAGTAACAGCAGCCACTATCAGGGCGACTATGACCCGTCCTTCACGGCGGGTGCCGGGCGCGTGCTTCCGGTCCCGCTGGCGTCCCCACGCCAGCCAACCAACCAGGGCGCCAAGCAGCGCGGCGTAAGTGGCTGCAATATCTTCTAGGGCGCCCGAAACTCCCAGCAACATCAGCAGCACAATGGCAACCGACACTTGCAGGCGGCGCCGCCACAGGGCACCGAAACGGAAACTGGCAGCCGCTGCCACCCCCAGCATTCCGGCTGCGATTCCCGTCATGTGCTGTTGTGTCAGGACCGTGCCCCAATGCGCGTCTATTAGTGGCACCAGATAAGCGGTTGGGATCGCCAAAGCAGTCCCTACGACGCCAGTGAGAAAAGCGGTTAGCACGAACATGCGTGAGCCCAGGAACCGTTCCAACCAAACACCCAGGGTCAGCAGAAGCAGGATGTCCAAACCTAAATTCACGGGGTTGGAAGTCCACAGCCAGGAAGTGAACACCGTCCACCACGGCTGGTCCATGCCCGCAACCAGAGCCATCCCCCAGGCGTCACGACCCGCAGCGAACGACACCCCAAAAACGAGTGCCAGCAACAGGGCAACCCCACTTGCAATGGGCCCCGAAAGCACCCACGCAGTCAGGCGTTGCCACACGCTGCGCGCTTTAGAGGGCGCAGCTTGCAGCGCCTGTTCCTCCACTGAAATCATCCTCTGCTTCCCACCGGCCCAACTGCGCGCTACTGCAGGTTCGCGTACCGTTCTAGTTCTTCTTCAACGATCCCTGGGTCCAGTTTCGTGAAAACCGGCTTGGGCTTACCAATCGGTGTTCCCACTACCACGGGGTGCCGCTTCCACTCCGGGACGCCGCTGTAATCCCCCGTGATCACCGGGTAGGGCCCAGCCACCTGAACTTCCGCATCGGGGGAAACATCCTGCGGGCTGCCGGGCGCCTCCCCGATAGGCAGGCCGCCCTCAAACACGTCCTCTTCCACCCATTTCAGTTCCGGCATCGGGGCAACATCGCCCTCGCCCCCCATCACCCTGTCCACGGCGTTGGCCGCATGGGGAAGGAAAGGGGCAAACATCAAATTCAGGTCAGCCACAGCCTGGGCCAGCACCCACAGGATGGTCCCCAGCCGCCCCTGGTCGGCGGGCTCCTTCAATTTGAAAGGCTCGGTTTCCATAATGTATTTGTTGACGTCCCCCACCAGTTTCATCACCTGGTTGATGGCCGCCTTCTGATGCTGGGAGCGGATCAGGTCCCCCACCTGCATGAAACCAGCCTGCATTTCGTCCAGCAGAGTCTGGTCAATCAGATGGATTTCACCCGGCTGCGGGATCTTCCCGAAACGCTTATGGATCATGGCTGCCGTGCGGTTGACTAAGTTCCCCCAGCCGGCAACCAGTTCATTGTTGGTGCGGCGCAGGAATTCCTCCCACGTGAAATCCGCGTCAGCAGTTTCCGGGCCCGCAGCGGAAATAAAGTAGCGCAGCGCGTCCGGCTGGTAGCGGTCCAGCATGTCGCGCACGTAAATCACTATCCCGCGGGAGGTCGCGAACTTCTTCCCCTCCATGGTCAGAAACTCGGAAGAGACGACCTCGGTCGGCAAATTCAGCACCCCGAAGTCGCCCGGTTCGCCGCCCAACGAGCCCTGCCCGTTGTACGCCAGCAGCTCTGCCGGCCAAATCTGGGCATGGAAAACAATGTTGTCCTTACCCATGAAGTAGTAGGTCTGCGCTTCCGGGTCGTTCCACCACTTGCGCCACGCCTCCGGATCTCCGGTGCGGCGGGCCCACTCAATGCTCGCCGACAGGTAGCCGACCACAGCGTCGAACCACACATAGAGCCGCTTGTTCGGCTGGTCCTCCCACCCCGGTACCGGAATTCCCCAGTCAATGTCCCGGGTCATGGCACGCGGGCGGACCTCTTCCAAAAAGTTCTTCGCGAACCGGATCACGTTCGGCCGCCACCCCGCGACCTCACGCCCATCCAGCCAAGCTTCCAGTGATTCCGCCAAGTCCGGCAGGTTCAGAAAGTAGTGTTTCGTTTCCACAAATTCGGGGGTCTCCCCGTTCAACGTGGATTTCGGGTCAATCAGGTCGGTCGGATCCAACTGGTTCCCACAGTTGTCGCACTGGTCCCCGCGCGCCCCCACGTAACCGCACAGCGGGCACGTTCCTTCAATGTAACGGTCGGGAAGCGTGCGACCAGTCGAGGGCGAAATCGCTGCCAGCGTTGCCTGCTCCAGCATGTAACCGTTGTCCCGAACCACCTCAAACATGGCTTGCACCACCGCGTGGTGGTTCGCGGTCGTCGTCCGGGTGAACAGGTCGTAAGAAAGCCCCAAGTTCACCAGGTCTTCAGCGATCAGCAGGTTATTCTCATCAGCCAGTTCGCGCGGAGTTTTCCCCTGCTTTTCGGCCTCCACCAAAATCGGTGTCCCGTGTTCATCAGTGCCGGAAACCATGAGCACGTCATGACCGGCCATCCGCATGTAGCGGGAGAACACGTCGGAGGGCACCCCGAAACCGGCAACGTGACCAATATGGCGGGGGCCGTTAGCGTAGGGCCAGGCGACTGCTGAAAGAATTCGGCTCATGCCCACAGCTTAGGCCCCCGCGCCGCGCCCCGGAAACCGGTGGGGGGTCTATTGTGGAGGGCGAGCCTCAGGTTTCAAACTTCCAAGGAGGGGCCATGGCCCGGGCACTACTAATCGTCGACGTTCAACCAACTTTTTGCGAGGGCGGCGCCTTGGGCGTCGAGGGCGGAAACGCGGTCGCCAAGCGGATCGCTAAGTACGCGGCAAAACACAAGGACGACTACGACGTGGTCGTCTCCACCCAGGACTGGCACATTGAGCCGGGCGAGCACTTCTCAGACGAACCAGATTTCGTGGACACGTGGCCACCCCACGGTGTGGCCGGCACCGCGGAGGCAGAGTTGCACCCCGCCCTCGGCCCCGTCAAGATTGACTACTTCGTGAAGAAGGGGGAGTACGAGGCCGCCTACTCCGGTTTTGAGGGGGCTTGCCCCGACGGTTCCACGCTGGAGGACATCCTGCAGGAGGAGGAGATCACGCAGGTCGACGTGGTGGGTTTAGCCCTCTCGCACTGCGTGAAAGAAACCGCGATTGACGCCTGCCAACTGCCTGGCATGCAGGACGTCCGCGTGTTCCTAGACCTGACCGAACCCGTGTCGTTCGAGTTGGGTGAGGCCGCGAAGGAAGCCATGGTGGAAGCTGGCGTTGCCCTAACCCAATCGGCGGACGCTTAGATCAGCAACCAGGACTTGTCCGCGCGGCTGGATCCCGCCGCCGTCGACCGTGTGGTGCGGAGCCTGGCGGGGGCCACCCACCAGCAGACAGAAAGCAACTGGCTGCGTGCGGTGGCCACCCATGTGACCCGGCTGCGCCCGGACCTTGCGCCCGAACTGCTGGAAGTTTTGCAGCCTCCGGAGCCCGCCAGCCTGCCACCTGAAGATGTGTTGGCTGGCCTTTCCGTCGGTCAGATTGGGGTCTGTTATGAGGCCCTGCTGGCCGACGCGGATCGGGCCAGCCGGAAGGGACGCGGCCAATTTTTCACGCCCGACGATGCTGCGCGTTTCATTGCCCAGCAGGCAATGGGCTTCCCCAAAGGCGTGTGGCTGGACCCGGCGTGCGGGGTTGGAAACCTGGCCTGGCACCTGACCCAGTTGCAGCCTGACCCGGACGAGTTTGCGCGTGACCGCCTAGTTCTTTCGGACCGGGATCCGGTGGCCCTGAAAACTGCGGTGGCCCTGATAGCTGCCGCTAACGCTGAGGCCGGTGCAACGGTGCGCGCCCTGGCACGGAACTCCGCGGCCCGCGACTTCCTAGACAAGGCCCCCCTGCCGCCCCACGATTTCGCGATAGCTAACCCTCCTTACGCCCGCGCGGCTGCCCGCCCGGACTATAGGACAGGGAACAGCCGGGACCTGTTCGCATACTTCATGGAACGCATCGCTGCTTCCTCAGCCGGGTTCGTGGTTGTCACCCCAGCGTCCTATTTGTCGTCACTGAAGTTCCAGCCGGTGCGGGATATTCTCTCCGAAACCTGCGCGGGTGGGCGGGTCTACGTTTTTGATAATGTGCCGGACACGTTCTTCCGCGGCCACAAGTTCGGGTCCGCCAACACGTCAACCACCAACTTTGTGCGCGCCGCGGTCACCGTTTGTGATCCGGCAGCGGACAGCTGGCAGGTCACCCCGATTCTGCGGTGGCAGTCAAAAACACGGGCCCAACTGTTCCAGGATGCGCCCCGTTTCCTCTCCGACCGCCGCCTAGGCCCCGCCGGCCAGTGGGCAAAAGTAGCGCCCGCCTACTTGGACTTGTGGGACGCCCTCGCCAAACACCCCAGCGAAACCACCCGAACGGTTGCGGATCTGCTGGCGGATGCGCCCACGGAGTTCCACCTGGACGTGGCTTCCACACCCCGCTATTTCGTTTCGGCTGCTTTCCGGCACTTGAATCGCGGGTCGAAGCACACTCTGTATTTCCCCAGCGCCGGACAGCGTGACCTGGCGGCGGTGATCCTGAATTCCAGCCTGGCCTACTTCTGGTGGCGGGCGCTAGACGGGGGCGTCACCCTGACCCGGACCGTGCTCACAACTACCCCCGTGCCCGGGCATCTAGTAGACGAGGGCGGGGTCCCCACACCCGCGGTCAGGGCATTGGCCCGCCGGTTGGAGCAGGCAGAGGGCACTAGCCTTGTGTCCAAACTGAATGCGGGCAAATCAAACCAGAATGTGAAGCACCCGCCCGGTCTTGTCAGGGCCGCGGACCAAGTGGTCATGCCAGTACAGGGGTTTGATTCCGAGTTGCTCTACACAAACAACATGTTCCCCCTAGTTCCTACCGGCGCTGTTGCGCCGAGCGGCTAGGGCGGCTTCGAACAACTCATTGCGGCTGAGTCCGGCGGCCTGCGCGACCCGGCCTGCGGCGTCCTTCAGACGGAGCCCTTCAGCGGCGGATAACTCCAGCACCTCCCGAGCTAAAGACCCGGGGTCTCTTGGTGCGGCGGGCGGGGCCCCCGCCACAACTATGGTCACCTCACCCAGAACTTCCCGGCCCGCGAACTCATCGGCCAAGGCACCCAGATCACCGCGCACCACTTCCTCGTGAGTTTTCGTCAGTTCCCGGCACACGGCGGCCCGCCGGCCTGACCCAAGTGCGTCCCGCAGCAAAGCCAGGGTGTTCGCTGTTCGGCGGGGGGATTCAAACAGAATGAAAGTGCGCGGCTCGCTGACCAACTGGGTTATCCGCCTGCGCTGCTCCGCACCCTTGCGGGGCAGGAAGCCTTCAAACGTGAAACGGTCGGTCGGCAGCCCGGAAACGGTCAGGGCCGCCAACGCCGCACTTGGGCCGGGCAACGCTGTGGCGGGGACGCCCTCGTCCGCCGCTAAAGTCACCAGGTGATAGCCCGGATCAGACACGGTTGGTGTGCCGGCATCGGAAACCACAAGGACGGCTCCCCCTTGCCGCGCAACGTCCACGAGAGATTCAGCTTTCCGAGCCTCATTGTGATCATGGAACGGGACAATCTTCCCCGCGGGCTGGATACCTAACCGGGAGCACAGGCCCCTCACCCGCCGCGTATCCTCCGCCGCTATCATGTCAGCGTTCGCTAAAGCGTATTGGAGCCGGCCGCTTGCATCCCCACTATTCCCAATGGGGGTAGCCGCAAGGTAGATAGTTCCCTCTTCCCACCACTCAGGCGGGTCGCTCATCTCTTCCGTCATCTCACCAGTATGGACCCAAGCTCCGTCTGTTAGCCCAACGGATCAGATTCGCCCCACGAGATGATGCCCAAAGAGCGCGCCTCCGGGTTGTTGGCCCTGACAGGCCCCGCTTCCTGCAACGTCTCTACACTGTCATCCGTCACCCGCAGGTAGGCTCCCGACCATTCGTCAAGGTCACCGCTAGCCACGGCCTTCACCATGTCGACGGTCTTCTGTGCAGGCGTGAAGTCCAACCGGTCCGCGTGTGATTTCATCGACCGCGTCATGTCGGTCTCCACTACACCGGGTGCCAGGCCGAAGGCACGCAGCCCTTGGTCATAACCTGCCAGATGCAGATCCCCCGTGTTGCGGATCAGGGCAGTCTTCGTGGCGGTGTAGGCAGTGAAGATCCCAAAGTCCCTGGCACCCGCCCCGCTGACTAGGTTCACCACCCGGCCACCCCCTTGTTTCAGCATGAGGGGCACTAAAAGCCTTTGGACGTAAAACGGGCCCAGCAGGTTCGTGTCCACCACGTTCCGCCATTCTTCCGGATCCGCTTCCCACAAGGGAACTTCTGCGTCGATCCGGCCCGCATTGTTGATAACTAGCTCGGGTACCCCCAGGCTGGCGACAAGCCCGTCCACGGCCGACCGGACTTGCTCCCAGTCCCCTACATCGGCCGTATGGATGCTCACCCGGCTCCCGTGCTGGCGCAGCCGACTGGCGGCTTCCTCTAACCTATCGCTGTCGTAGCCGACCAACTGCAGGTCCCAACCATCTGCAGCTAGGCCGTCCGCGATCTCAAACCCGATGCCTCGGCTAGCGCCTGTAATGAATGCTGTTGTCATGTTGACTGCCCTCCAACCCCATCTTGCCCTTTTCTGGCGGACCCCGTGTGGTTGGTGTGGTTGTTAAATGGGTAGTGGGCTGCCAACACTTGCACCCGTCCTGGGTACGCGCGC
>CAYFVT010000023.1:0-2670 GCA_964346705.1 uncultured Actinomyces sp.
CGCTCTAAGCCGCCGTGGCCCATAACCAGGTAGGTGTACACCAGGGCAGGAACGATCACGCCGCCAGTCGCGGCTGTGATTGGCTGAATGGCCGTGGAGAACTTACGCAGATCACCTGTGACGAATTCGCGTTTCAGTTCCAAACCGACCATGAAGAAGAAGATTGCTAGCAGCCCATCGGATGCCCACTGGCCCAAGCTGAGGTCCAGTTCAAGGGCGGGGAAGCCGACCCGGAAGTCCCGCAACGCGAAATACGTTTCTGCCCAGGGAGTGTTTGCCCAGACAATCGCAATCACCGCCGCGATGACAAGTAGAAGGCCGCCGACGCTATCGGCACGCAAAACTGCCAGGAGGCGGCTCTTTTCACGTGGTGAAGGGTCGTGAGGAATGAGTTCCACTGGGTGCTCCCCGTGGTAGTCGTGGGAGCGATCGGAAGAAGCCATGGCTTCAAACCTCCTTGCGTCAGGGTTAGCAAACACCAGTTTAGCTACGCAAGCCTTGTCCCCAAACTGGAAGCGGGTGTGCGGGTGATCTCAAGAGTCGGTGCCAGGGTCTACTCTGGTTTCGTCCGTCAGTCACTCAGCCGCCGGACCGGAGGCGTGGGACGCAAATCATGGGGAGCGGGGGAAGGCAATGGCCAAACATGCAACCGGAGTTCCGGACATGGAAGCGGGGGCGGACGCGGCTGTGCTTGAAACGGATGAAGTCGAACTGAAGTATGCCCTGCTTAGCCACCAGAAGCTTCCGGACCTGCAGGCGCATGGCTGGCTAGGGGCAGCCCAGAAGTATCGGCTAAACGCCGTCTACTACGACACTCCTGATCTGGACCTGACCCGGATGGGGGCGTCACTGCGGCGCCGTTCGGGTGGGGTGGACAGCGGGTGGCATTTGAAGCTGAAAACTAAGACGGAGCACGCGCGTAGAGAGCTGCAAATGCCGATTGACGGGCCCCGCCCCCCACACCCACTGCGCGACATGCTCCCGGCGGGTTTACGGCTGAAGCCCCTGCTCCCCGTCGCCCGGCTGGTAACAGTGCGTGAAGAGGCCCCGCTGATCGGCGGGGATGGCGACGTTGTGGCCCGGGTTGCGGTCGACATGGTTTGGGCAACGGTGCCCGCTGGGCCTCATGATGACGTTCACCCCACGCGGACCCCCGACTGGGGTGAGGTTGAGGTGGAGCTGGAAGCAGACGACGCTAGGGTGCTTCACGATCTTCAGGCGACGTTCCTGGCGGCCGGCGTGCGGGCAGCTTCCTATGCCTCTAAGGTTTCCCATGCGCTCGCCATGGCATCAATCCCCGAATTCGCAGCAGACAGTGCCGGCCACCTTGTGTTGCGCTACGTACAACGCCAGGTGGGGATCCTGCAGGCGGAAGAAGAAGCGGCCCGTCGCGGTAGTAAGACTTCAATAGAAGAAAGTAAGCGGGCAGCCAGGCGTCTGCGTCATTTGCTGCTGGCTCTTCCCCAACTGTTCGAGGGCGGGACGGCCAGCACTTTGGCTGCGGACCTGGACTGGTATGCCAAAGTGTTGGGGGCACAGGCTCGGGGCGGGGAGGGGCCGGACCTGTTCCGGCTTGAAGCTTTCTATGACGGCCTAGCGATGTTCTTGCTCAACCCGCCTTTAGCGCCTTCCGCCCACGGACCCTGGCAGCGGGTGGTCATTCCGTCCCTGGCCGCTGAGGCACGGGTGCGGGAGGGCGCGACCCGGGCCGAAGTGACGGCCGCTCTTGACCGGGCCGAAACAGAAAAGGCAGATTGGTAGGGGACAAGCAACCGCCTGGGGGACGCTGCGCTCGCGTTTGGTCGACAGGGGTGCGATTCTCCGCACGCTCGTGGTTCCGCTCAGAATCCGGACAGCCCTAAGAGCCATTCCATGGTCGTCGTGGGTGCAGGCTCGACGCGCCGCCCTGCGGACGTGATTGGGCCCCGCCTTGCGCTCACCTCCGTGCGCCATTCATCGGGTGGAAGGCGGCTGGACGCACCACATCGGTCAAGAGAAGATGCGCCCCTCACGCCAAGTGACTACCGCCAGGGTTTTTTCGCCAGAGTCAAGACTGAATTACCTAGCCACCAGTTCCGCGCACCCAACCAGTTCACAACCGAACTTGAGAACTGCCCCAACTGGTGGAACCAAGCCCGCATCGTCACACGCCTGGACGCCTGTCCAACAAACGGGACCAGACCACTTTAGGCTGCGTGTCGCCGGGCTGACTGTTCCTGCGGTATCGGGCGTGCGGCGCTCACGCCGGCTGGGAATGGAGCCCCTTGCGGAGGCGGCGGCTTTGCCGTACCAGCAAGCCCCCGACCCCGCCCATAAACAACACGTGCAGGCCGGCAACCCTCTTCCGCCGCCGTGTGGCGGGGCCCGAGGACGATGTCACTGCGGGTGAGGCCCCAGACAACGCAAAAGCGAGGGTCGATGGCGTGGCGATTTGACCTCACGGGGGCCAGGACCGGCTTCGAGGCGTTCCAGGAGCTGGCCGTCAGAGCTTCAATCATGGCGGGAACACGCCCTGGTAGAAGGGGGAGGCCGTTCCCGTACTCGCGGCGGCCGGCTCTCCCAACGAGTGCGTGAACGTGGGCCACGCAGCTTCCCGGCTGGATGAGCCACGCCTGGTTCTGTAGCCCAGCCCGCTCCCACCCCCAGCATCAAGGGCCAGCATCAAGGGCC
>CAYFVT010000023.1:2770-18316 GCA_964346705.1 uncultured Actinomyces sp.
GTTCTGTAGCCCAGCCCGCTCCCACCCCCAGCATCAAGGGCCAGCATCAAGGGCCAGCATCAAGGGCCGGCAAGTGCGGTTAGAGGGCTGGCGGCTGGCAGCGCGGGCACCAGTAGACGTGGCGCCCCCTGCTGGCATCCGCGCCCAGCCGGGTGAAGCGGACACGCGTGCCGCACCGGGGGCAGGGGCGCCCGGCACGCCCATAAATGTGCAGGCGGTCCCGGGCCCGCGTGTTACCCGTCGTGGTTCTGGCGACCCGATCCCTGTTCGCAAGAAGGAGCCGTTCACCCAGTTCCAAGATTGCCTCCGCATCCACTTGGTTGCTGGGGGTTGCCGGATCCACGCCAAAAAGGAAGCAGAGTTCGTTCGCGTACTCGTTTCCGAAGCCTGCAACGTTCCTTTGGTCTAAAAGGGCAACGTGGATGGGGCGCGGGTCAGCGCCCAGGTTCTCCGCAGCGCGCTGGCGCCCGCCCTCGTTCCATTCTGGTTTGAGGACGTCTGGGCCGAGGTGGCCAACCAGGCGGCGCTCGTCCCTTGTTTTCACCAGTTTGACTTGCGCGACGCGGAAGCCCACCACCTGGACGTGTTTGGTGCCAAGGACGATGCGCGCTTGATGTCCGGGGCGCCTCCACCGCGCGCCCTGACGGTAAATGTGCCAGTTGCCGTCCATCAGCATGTGAGAGTGCAGCGACCATTCGCCGATTCGCACGAAGACGTGCTTGCCGAACGCTTCCGCGCCGGCCACCGCCTCCCCGGCTAGGTTCGCGGCTGCCAGGGCGCCCGTGCGGATCTGAAACTGGGTCAGCACCTGCCCGGCAAGGGCGCGGTCCAAGTTGGCCGCCACGCGGTAGGCGGAATCACCTTCGGGCATTCAGACCCCCACCCCTCTGCTTTCTTGTTGCAGTCTGCCGTCCCAGCTGGTGGCTTGGCGCGCTTTTGCATTCACGGGCGCCTCCAGATTAGGCCGCGGGGCACCTCACCGAAACCGGCGCTGCGCAGCGCGTTCGCCCAGGGGGAGCGTCGTACGGGCTCACCGTTAACCTGCTCCAAGGTGAAATTCGCTAAGCGTCCCCTGCGCAAGACGGTTGTGAGGGCCTCACAGGCTTCACTCAAAGCGTCCTCCGATATTACGTCCTCTGCCAGAGCCGTCCGGCCCCCGCGCTCCAAATAGAAGACCGGCAATCCGCCTGAGAGCACCACTATGGCTCCAGGGTTCCGTTTAGGGGTCCCGGGTGCGCCGAAACTTTCGGGCCACGCTACCGCAGCGCCGTACGGGTTAGCGGGATCCGTCGCGGCTAGGGCAATGGCCGAGTGGTCGGCGCGCTCATCCTGGCGGGCCCGCAGCTCATCAACTGCACCGGGCAGGGCGAACTGTGCGGCACCCAAACCTTGAATGAAATAGCCGCGGCGGGCTGTACCAGCCATTTCAAAGTCTGAGTACAGCCGGTAGGCGGCGGCGAAACCTCCCGGGAAATCCTCCGCGCGCACGCTGCCCCGGGTGACCACGCCGTAACGTTCCAGCATTTCCACCGCCCACAGTGTCGCCACCGCATCGTCACTCACCGTTTCGACTAGGGACCAGCGCCCCACCAGGGATGGGTCCATGGGTGCGCCGGTGTCCCCAAGCCCCGCCAGGGCCACCATCCGGCTGCGGGTGAGGGCCCGCCCTCGACCCCGGTAGCGGACGGTTTTCTGGCTGGCTTTGCGGCCGGAAATACGGGCGCGAAGGGCGGCCGCCGAATCTGACGTGACCAGGCCGTCCCACACTAGAGCCCAGATTGCTTCCGCCAGGGCCGCCTGTGAGGGACTGTGACCGTCCTCTTCAAGCCCAGCCGTAATTGCCGGGGCGAACAACGCGCCCCGGGTTTCCAGTTGACGCAGAACCGCGGTTTCCAGATCCGTTTTTTCTCGCTGTGCCCCAAGCGGAGCACGTGCCGGGACTCCCGCCGGGACGAACTGGACCCAGCCGTCCCGTCCCGCCAAACTGCCGGCCCCAACCCACGTCACCTCACCACTGCTGACCAGCTCATCTAGCTGGCTGGGCGAATAGTCTTCAACCCTTTCGGGAAGAATCAGCGTTTCCCAGGCGGAGGCTGGCAGGGGGAGCCGCTCCAACTGCTCCAGAACCCGGTACAACCCTTCTACGCCGCGCAGTCGGCCGCCCACGTACTGCCAAGAGACTAGAAACCGCGCGAAAGTGGAGGCAGCAACAGGTTCAACTGTCCCGCGCAGCAGAGCAAGCGAGCGGGAGCGGAGCTTGTCCAACACCTGGCGCTGCACCCACTGCTCTTCGCCTGCCTTCAAACCTCGCTCGGCTGCCACCTCTGGAGGGAGGAACAGTCCGCGCTCAACTTCCCCGCGTGCTTCCAAGGCGCGAAGCGCGGCGTGGACGCTCTGCGGTGCCAGCCCAAAACGTGTCGCCACCTGCTGCGTCGTCACCGGGATGCTGGTTGCCAGGCGGCGCCGAACCAGGCCCATCAGCGGATCAGGTGGTGCTTCCAGAAAGGGGGTGGGAACCGAGGGTGGTGCAACAACCCCCGCGGCCTCCACCAGCGCCCCCGCATCCTCCCCAGCCGCGAAGTAGGTGTCACCGGCAATGCGGGCCACGAAGACCTGGTGGCGGGCGGCAGCCGCATCAGCTAGTTCAGGCGCGAAGTCCTGGACGCGCTGCGCTAGCTCTGCCTCCGTGAGTGGGCCAAGGCGGCGAAGCACATCCACCACGCCTTCCGTGCCCCTTCCTTGCCAGCCGGGTTTCGTCTGCTGCAGTTCAGATTCGACCTGTGCAATCGCTTCCGGTTCCAGCAGTTCCGCAAGCGGCACCTCCCCAAGAAGTTCCCGCAGGACAGCCGCATCGACACTGAGGGCTGCAATGCGTCGTTCGCCGACAGGGGTGTCCCCGGAGTAAATGAACTCACCGACGTAACCGAACAGTAGGGAACGCGCGAAGGGGGAAGGCGTATCGCTTTGTACTTCCACCATGGTCATGCGCCGCCGAGCCAAGGCACCCATCGTGCGTTCCAAGGCGGGCATGTCGTAAACGTCCTGAAGCACCTCACGGAGGGACTCTAGGATCATCGGGAAGTCGGGATAGCGTTCCGCTACCTCCAGCAGGGCGGAGGCGCGCAGCCGCTGCTGCCATAGCGGTGAACGCTGCCCTGGTCTGGAAGTGCCTAAGATCAAGGCACGGCTGGCCGCCTCCCGGAAACGGGCCGCGAAAACGGGTGCGCCCTGTACTTCGTCACGCACCTGGTCGGCAATCTCGTCGGGTTCAAACAGGAACACATCCGCCGCAGTGGGGCCATCTTGCCCGGAGTCCCCGTCTAGGTCAGGCAGGCGCACGATGATCCCGTCGTTGGAGGCAACCGACTTACCCTCCAACCCGAAGTTGTCGCGCAGCCGCGCATCGATTGCCAGGGCCCAGGGCGCATGAACGCCGAGGCCCAGCGGTGACTGCAATACGAGCAGCCAGTCACCCACATCATCCCGGGTGCGTTCCACTACCAGGGTTTTTTCCCCGGGCAGCGTGCCTACCGCTTCCTTCTGTTCGGCCGCGTACGCCAGGGCGTTGGCAACCGCGTAGTCATCAAACCCGGCTTCGCTTAGCTGCTTGCCTACCTCACCCGCGGCGGTGGGGGAGGCGACTTCTTCCAGCATCCGCCCCAGTGCCTCGCCGACCTCTACCGGGCGGGATGGGGAGTCCCCCCGCCAGAAGGGTGTTTTCGCCATCTGCCCGAAAGCGGGCTCCACTTCTACCGTGTCGCGGGTGATGTTCCGGACCCGCCACGGTGTGGTGCCGAGCGTGAAGACTTCACCCACCCTGGTTTCGTAAACCATTTCCTCATCAAGTTCACCGACGCGGGTCCCGCCCTCCTCATCACCCGCCACCACCCGGTACATGCCGCGGTCGGGAATCGTGCCCCCGCTGGTGACGGCAAGCCGCTGAGCTCCCGAGCGTGCGGTCAGGGTTCCGGCAGCACGGTCCCAGTCGACCCGGGCGCGCAACGCCGCGAACTCCGTAGAAGGGTACTTGCCTGAAATAAGATCCAAGACAGCTATGTACGCGGAGCGGGGCAGGTCCGCAAAAGGCGCGGCCGCCCGCACCGTGTCGTACCACTGCTCAACATCAATGGGCCCCCTCACGGTGGCGGCGATCGTCTGCTGGGCCAGCACGTCCAAGGGGTTCGCTAGCACTCGCATTGTTTCCAAGCGCCCTTCAAGCATCCGCTGTGTGATGACTGCTGTTTCCAGCAGTTTGGAGCGGTGCGTGGGGTAGATAACAGCCTGAGAGGGGGCGCCAACCTGGTGTCCCGCGCGGCCCACCCGCTGCAGGCCGGAAGCGACCGATGGCGGGGGATCCACCAGAATCACCAGGTCCACGTCCCCCATGTCTATTCCCAGTTCCAAAGATGCGGTGGCAACCACGCAGCGCAGGTTCCCGGTTTTCAGCTCCTCTTCAGCCTGCTGGCGGGCCTCTTTAGACACGGAGCCGTGGTGGGCGCGGGCAAAAACCTGTCCCTCCGGATCCTTGCTGCTAGGGGAGTGCTCGTCCTCGTAAATCTCATTAAGCCGCGCAGTCAGCCGCTCTGCTTGGCGGCGGGAATTCGTGAACACGATCGTGGATTTGGCGGCCAAGATCCGGTCGTACATGGAGCGCTCAATAGAAGGCCACATTGAGCCAAGCCGGTGTTCTTGCAGGTCCGAGTTCGCGTTCACCATGTCGACCATGTCCATGGGCGGGTTCGTCATGTCCTCCACGGGGACCTCAACCGTGACCTGGATTTCTTTGTTCGAGGGCGGCCTCACCACGCTCACATCCTGGCTTCCGGCAAGGAAGCGGGCGACCTCCTCCGGCGGTTCCACGGTTGCGGACAGGCCCACCCGCTGGGCGCGCTTATCCAGAAGAGCGTCCAAACGTTCCAGGGAGAGGGCAAGGTGGGCGCCGCGCTTATTGCCGGCCAGGGCATGGACTTCGTCAATGATCACGGTTTCAACCGTCGCCAAACTCTCCGCACCTTTCGAAGTGAGCAGCAGGTAAAGAGACTCAGGGGTTGTAATCAGAATGTCCGGCGGGTTCGTGATCAGGCGGCGCCTTTCAGACGCGGGGGTGTCCCCGGAACGGACCCCGACCGTAATGTCAGGTGCGGGCAGGTCAAGAGCCACGCTGGCTTCCCTAATCCCAGCCAGGGGAGCCCGCAGGTTGCGTTGGACGTCAACCCCCAGCGCTTTCAACGGGGAAATATATAGGATCTTGACACCCTTTTCGGTGTCACCCGCAGCCTTCCGTGCCGCCAGCCGGTCTATTGCCCACAGGAACGCTGCCAGCGTCTTCCCAGAACCGGTTGGTGCCACCACCAGAACGTTGTCACCGGTTTCGATTGCCCGCCAAGCCTGCAGTTGAGCTTCGGTGGGCGCTGCGAACGCGCCGCGGAACCAATTGCGGGCAGCCGATGAGAAAGCGTGCATAGCCGAATTCTAACCGGGGGGCCCCAAGTCGAAGGATTGGGCCCGGGACCCCAGCCTTGATCCCTACCCCTGGGGTTCCCAGCCCGAGATCCACAGACTGGGATCCTCAGGCTGGGCCATCGGCGCGCGCCTGCACCCGGCGGCACCTATGCTAGTGACTGGTGTAACAGGAAAGGGGAAGAAAATGGGAATCGAAGTTTATCGTCCCGGGGTGGAGCAGGCGAAGCGGCTGATAGCAGAAGGCCGAGTGTCTAACCGCAAGGGTGACTGGCATGAAATAAACCCAGGCACTGAGCAGCAGGACGAATTCATTGAAGAAAACGGCCTGCAGGCGTGGGCGCTGTGGCACCTGGCTTACCGGCCGGAGGACGACCCGGACACGAAGTCCGCGTACGCGTTCCCGTACGGGGATTACGACACGGTGTGCCGTGAAGGGCTGCTTGCCGCTGAGGAGCGCGCCAAACAATACGGTTACGAAGAAGTCCAAGTGGTCGCATTGGAACTGCTGTCACTGATCGACGAGGCCCTGGAAGACTGACAGTCGCCTTGGCGACGTGAATTAACTGTCTGCCACGCTGTAGGTTGCGGCGGGCGGCTCGGAGTCTTTCCACCCTAGATCTTTCATGGGGTTGAGGCCTTCGGCCGCCCGCCGCAGCACTTCCCGGTAATCCAGTTGGGTCAGGTCCGGGTCTTCCATTTCAGCCCACGTTCTGGGCGCTGCAACGAACGGGTGAAGACGGCCCCGCAGGGAATAGGGGACAACGGTTGTGCGGGCCCAATTGTTCTGGGACCAATCCACCAACACGCGCCCTTCGCGCAGGCTTTTCTTCTGGCTAGAAACGAACTGGTCCGGGAACTCCTCTTCCAAGTCGGAAGCCACTTTCTTAGCTAGGCCAGAGGCGTCCGCACTAGTGAGGCGCCCATCCAGCGGGACATAAAGGTGGATGCCTTTTGATCCGGAAGTGACCGGGTAGGTTCGCTGGCCGGCCCCATCAAACTTGTCCCGCACCGTGATCGCAGCCCGCGCAGTGTCTGCCAGGGATACGTTCGGCCCCGGATCCAGATCAATCACCAAACGGTCAGGGTTCATGCGCGCCAAGTCGGAGTTGAAACGCCACTGTGGCGTGTGAATCTCCAGGGCGGCCACCTGCGCCAACCATGCCAACACCGCGGGGTTGTTAACCAGGGGGTAGGTGTTCACGCGCTTCTTGTGTTCAATCTGTGCTGTTGGCAGCCATGCGGGTGCACCTTTTCCCAGGTTCTTGTGGAAAAAGGACTTTCCGGGGGTTTCGGCCGTGCCAACCCCACCCACCCACCGTTTCCGCGTTGCCGGTCGCCACGATGCCTGGGGGATTAGAAGGTGCGCGATTTGCAGGTAGTACTCCAACACGTCCAGTTTTGTTGTCCCAGTTTCGGGGTATAGCACTTTGTCCGGATGGGTGAAACGCACGTCATCACCCGCCACCTGCAGGCTGTCCTTACCGGACCACCGATAGTCGGCTCCTTTGTCAAGCATTTTCCGCCCCTTCCTTCGCCAGTGCGGGACCAGCATCGCGCCCGTTGTGGTGAGACTAGCATCACGCCCCACGCGGATGGAGGTGGGTGCGCCTGGACCGGGCAGGAGCGTGGGCGTGGGTGTCTTCCGCCGCTCACACCGGCGGCGGTGGATCGGGAAGTCCCGCGTGCCCTCACGTGACAGCAGCCACAAGAAGCAGGACGGTCTAGCCTGCACCTCGACCTGCGCCACAGCGCCGGCAACTGTAACCCGGCAGCCTCCCGGACGGGGGCGCCGGCTGTGGCGGCCTTTCCAGCGGGGGAAGTCACGCCGTAAGGCCTGGCGAAGACACCAGCTGATTGCCGGTCAGTCGGCAATCAGCTGGAGGAGGCCCATTGAGATCATCTCGGCTAAAAAAATGATTGCCGGCAATGCGACCGCCAGGACGCCGCCAAGGTCGGCGCTGGGTTTTAAGACGAGGACGGCCTCGCCCTCGCCCCCTTGCGCCAACGTTCGTAGGTGGTGGGCGTACAGGCCAATGGCGACAGCGATCACTGCCAGGGCAGCGGCCGTGCCCAGGCCAACCCAGGTGACGGTCCTGGTCGACTCAGTCCAGGCGCGCTGAGCCCACGTGAACCCTTCGCCGGTGGTTACGAAGGCCTGCGTTGTAGTGAACGGCCAGATCACGGCCATAGCAATGCCGGCGGCGGCTGCCGCTAGAGAAACTGCGAACGAAACCAAAGACAGTGTGCGAGCACGCTTCGCCAGTTTCCTTCTTGCTGCCAAAGTGAGGGGACGCTCCGCGCTTTTCCGATCTTGATTCATTTTTGCCTCTCACCCGGGTGGATTGATACCCATTCTACTGGCCGCCCAGGTGATAATGGTCGGGTGCTCCAGGAAAAACGATTTGGGCGCTTTGCTGCCGTCGCCAGTGCGGCCGCTCTCTGCCTTGCTGCCAACGCCTTCACAGCGCCCCCGGGCGGTGACCCGACTGTCCCCACCCAGCAGCCGGGAAGTTCCAGTGAGCGCCCACGCGCAGCCCGGGGGCTCAGCGCCGGTCCGATATCCGCCACGATTGCAGGTGCGGCGCCAGCCAGCGCGGGGATGCGGTCCTGGGCGGAGGGGAAAGCCACTGCGGCGTCTCAGTTGGTCGGCTCTCTTGATGGGGGGACGGATGCAGACGCGACGAGCGCTTTGCAGTTGCAGATCGAGGCAACTGCTGCACTGCTGGAACAGGACAAGGTAAGCCAGGGCGAACTGGGCGCGCAAGTCGCCCACCTGCAGCGGGAGGTTGCCCGCACTCAGAACCACCGCAGCGCCGAAAGGCGCTTGTACGCGGCTTTAGATCGGGTGCTGGGCGACAACGGGGCTGTCGTTGCGGTGAACATTGCGACGGGGGAAACAGTGGTCGCCTATAACCCCAACGAAGTATTCGTGCCGGCCAGCACCTACAAGATTTTCACTGCCTACTCAATGCTGGCCGCGGTTGAGTCTGGGACAGCGAAATGGGAAGAGCAGCTGCTGCCCGGGCGCACTCTGCAGCAATGTTTCTCTGACATGATCGTCTGGTCGGACAACGCTTGCCCTATGCGCTGGAGGCACAGCGGAAGGCGGAACCATTTAGACGAGGAGCTGCCCGCCCTAGGGATCAACAACACAGCGCTGAACAAGCTGCCGCAGGAAACCACCGCGGCAGACCTGGCTCACTTCCTCTACTTGCTAATAGCAGGAGACTTGCTTGACAATGGTTCGCGGCAACTGCTGCTGGAAGAGATGTCAAACCAATCCTTCCGCGAAGGGATACCGGCCGGCCTGCCGCCGGGGGTTCTAGTGGCGGACAAGGTGGGATTCTTGGAAGGCAACCTGCACGATGCCGCTATCATTCACTCCGCGAAGGGAACCTTCGCCCTAGTCATCCTGACGAAGAACCTGTCGTGGGAGTCGATTTCTACCGCTGCAAGGGTGGTGTATGAGTTCCTCTGAGGAAACTCCGCAATTTAACCGGGCCGTCTACATAGCGGTCCTGGGCGCGCTGACTGCGCTTGGCCCCTTCACCATCGACCTTTACCTGCCCGCCTTCCCGGTGCTGCAGGAAGATTTCGGTGTCGACGCATCCCAAGTTCAACTCACCCTGACTGGCACCATGGTCGGTTTCGCTTTGGGCCAATTACTGGTTGGCCCGCTCAGCGACAGAATTGGGCGGCGGCTTCCCCTGACGGTTTCGGCGTTCGTGCATGTCGCAGCGTCCGTCGCCATCGCCCTGGCACCCACCATCACCATGATTGGGGCGCTGCGCGTGCTGCAAGGCTTCGGAGCGGCCGCGGGTGGGGTCGTGTCCATGGCTATGGTGCGCGACCTGTTCGCAGGCAGACACCTGGTCCACATGCTGTCCAGGCTGGCGTTGGTTAACGGGTTCGCCCCCGTAATTGCCCCCGTAATCGGATCCCAACTGCTGCTGATAACAAACTGGCGGGGAATATTCTGGGTACTGGCCGCCTACGGGGTTGCCGTTGGCTTGGCTGTAGCCCTGTTCGTGCGCGAAACGCTGCCTCCCTCCCGCCGGCTTCGCAATCAGCCACTGCTTCAGCCTTACGGGAAGCTAGCGACCGACAGAATTTTTGTGGGCGCCGTGATGGTCGCTTCCATGAGTACCACAGGCCTGTTTAGCTACCTTGCGGCTTCACCCTTCCTGTTCCAGGACGTGTACGGGTTCAGCGAACAGGCTTACGGGTGGATCTTCGCCATCAACTCATTGGGTGTAATAGTTGGGGTCCAAACGTCCTCGCGCCTCATGTCCATCCTGGGGATTGAACCGCAATGGATTCTGGCCGGGGCAACTGCGGGCCAAGCCACCATGGCACTGTCTGTCGGCGTTCTTGATGCGCTGGGTGCGGGCTTATGGGGGTTAGCGATCCCGCTGTGGTTTTATATTATGGCCACCGGCTTCGCCTTCCCAGCACAACAAGTCCTGGCCCTTTCGGGGCACCCGGAGCGCGCTGGGACGGCTGCCTCCGTTATGGGGGCCAGCTCGTTTGGCGTAGCAGGCCTGGTGACACCGCTAATCGGTGTGCTTGGAGTTGACAGTGCGGTTCCAATGTCGGCCGTAATGGGTGGGGCAGCCTTACTGTCGATGTCCGCACTGTGGCTGGTGGTCAGGCCCCGGTCCGTCCCAAAGATCTTGTAGCACACGGTCCCCGCAACCTTCGCTGCATGCCCCAACCTGACACAGAGGGCGTTCGCGGCGTCAGATCAGATCTAGTTGGCGCAGCTGCGTTTCCAGGTCCGCACGCGGACCGCTGGACAGGGGGATTAGGGGCAAGCGGAGCTCGTCCTCGATCATCCCCATCATCGCCAGTGCCGCCTTGACGGGTATGGGACTGACTTCGGAGAACAGCGCGGAAATAAGAGGGTTCAGTTCGAACTGCAGGTTCAGACTTCGCTGCTGGTCCCCATCGAAATAACTCTGAGTCAACTCACGCATTTGCGCTGGCACAATATTGGACGCTACAGAAATGACGCCAGCCCCGCCAAGTGCCAGCAGAGGGTAAACGTGGTCGTCATTACCCGAATACACGGGGACACGGCCATCCAGCACCCGGAACATTTCCACGATCTGCGTAATGTCGGCGCTGGCTTCTTTCAAACCCACAATCCTGGGGTCCTCCGCCAACGCAGCCATGGTTGCGGGTTCCAAATTCAGGCCCGTCCGGCCTGGCACGTTGTAAACGATGAGAGGCAGCTCACTGTTCTCAGCAACCGCCTCATAATGGCGGACAAGCCCCTCCTGCGTGGTCTTGTTGTAGTACGGCGTCACGGCTAAGACAGCGTTTGCTCCAACGTCAGCGATCGCATTCGCGGCTTCGATGACCTCGGCCGTGTTGTTTCCGCCACTGCCCCCAACAACGGGGATCCGTCCCCCAACCTGGTCGACAGCAAACTGGATGGTGTCCCGCTGCTCTTGCGCGGTCATCGTGGATGGTTCGCCCGTGGTACCGCAGATGATGAGCGCGTCCGTGCCGCTGTCCACTTGGAAGGCGATCAGCCCCTCAAGAGCCTCGTAATCCACAGCGCCGTCCTTGAACGGTGTGACTAGAGCAGTACCCGAACCAGAGAAAATCATTGCCCATTCCTCACTTTGGCGCCTTCACTGACGTGTCCAAACGAGTGTAACGGGCCCTTTCCCGAAAACCTTGGGACGCGGCACGCCGCGCAGCTAGTGTCCGCACTGTAAGACGCGGGCTTGAGCGGCACGCCCCCTTCCCGGCGTAAGCTGAGCCCCGCAATAATATGCCGAACCTGAAAGGTGCATGATGACAAAAATTGCGGTCGTGGTCGGATCCTTGAACCCCGATTCCAAGAACCGGAAACTAGGAGAGGCGCTGGCATCTTTGGCACCAGAGGATGTGGAGTTCGACTTTCTGTCGGTAGACATGCCCCTGTTTAACCCCGCGTTTGAATACGACATGCCGGAAGCAGCCGCAGAGTTTAAGCAGCGGATCGAAGATGCTGACGGGGTCTTGTTCGTCACTCCGGAATACAACCGCTCCATCCCGGGTGTTCTGAAAAATGCGACCGACTGGGCTTCCCGCCCCCCGGGGAAGAACGCTTTCATGGGCAAGCCGGCCGGGATTGTTGGGACTTCGCCCGGGGCTCTGGGAGCGTCGCAAGCCCAATCCCACCTCCGCGCCATCGTCCCCGCACTGGGAATGATTCTGATGGGGCAGCCGGCCGTGTACCTGGAGTACAGTGCGGGTTTGGAAGAGGACGGGACAGTAAAGCCGGAGGCTCAGGAGTTCCTGCAAGGCTACGTTGATGCGCTGCTGCGCCACGTAGATATGGTAAACGCCTAAAGACCGAGCAAGGAGGGTTGGGGCACCTCCCCACGGGCGCCCCAACCCTTACGTCTATTGAGTGCGCTGTTAGAGGGCTTCCCACCCAAGGTCGGCTAGCACCGCGGCATTGTCCGCGCGCCCGTCCAGGGCCGCCGCATCTTTCCAGCGTTGTGCTGTTTTCTCTTTCCAACTGACGCCTGGGACGCCCTGACTTTCGAAGTAGGCCCGGTTGGATTCTTCCAGCTTTTCCGCACCCGCAATGGAGGCTTGCCGGTCGTAGGTTTCGCTGAACATCACCGAATCAAGGGGCATACGAGGGCGGGTTGTCGCCTTGTCGGTGGGGCTGGGGTGCCCAACGGTCATACCAAAGACTGGGTAAGCCAGGGGCGGCAGGCCTAAAAGTTCCGCGGTGGCCGCAATGTTGCTGCGCACGCCCCCTACGTAGCAGATTCCCAAACCGTCGGCTTCCGCGGCGATGGCAGCATTTTGAGCGGCAAGAGCCGCATCCACCGTTGCGACCAACAGTGCTTCCTGGAAGCGCATTGCGTCACTTGCTTTCCCCAGTTCGTCTGCCACTGCACGGTTGCGGCTGAGGTCCGCCACCCACACCAGGAAAACGGGTGCATAGTTTATGAATCCGTTGGATCCGGTTAATTGTTGGAGTTCACGTTTCCTTGCCGGGTCCCGGACGACGATTACGGACCACGCGTTTTGGCTGGATGAGGTCGAGGCCCGCTGGGCTGCCTGCACCATCCTGCGCACGTCCGCCTCTGTCACAGGCTGGTCTGTGTAGCGGCGGACCGACCTGTGCGAAAGCAGTGTTTTAAAAGTTGGGTCCGTAGCGGGGGAGTCGAAGGTTTCCTGATCAGTATCCATGTCCCCATGATGGCGGAAGGCTACGCGGCCGACCAAAAGGTGACCCCGGCTTGGGGGACTGCGTGATGGACCGCACGGCAATGCTGTATGCGTACGCATGGACATGTTTGATGCGTATGCATAGACTGTGGGTGTTCAGGTTCCGCGAATACGCGCACCGACCAGATTTAAGGAAAACAGAATCATGCAACTTGGAATCTTCTCAGTGGGGGACGTGACACGAAACCCCGTCACCGGATATACGCCAAGCGAAGCGGAACGCATCCGCGGCTTGGTGAACATCGCCAAGAAAACCGAAGAAGTTGGTTTTGACGTCTTCGCGATAGGGGAACACCACAACCCGCCCTTCGCAATTTCTTCCCCCACAACCTTCCTGTCAACTGTGGGGGCTCAGACGCAGGACCTGCTGCTGTCGACCTCGACCACCCTGATTACGACCAACGATCCCGTACGAATCGCCGAGGAATACGCGCTACTGCAGACGCTGGTGGACGGGCGCCTAGACGTCATGTTGGGGCGCGGAAACACAGCCCCCGTCTATCCCTGGTTCGGTCAGGACATCCGCCAATCCCTGCCGCTCGCCCTGGAGAACTACAATCTGCTCCACCGGCTGTGGCATGAGGACGTGGTGGACTTCGAAGGGAAGTACCGCTCTGACCTGCAGGGGTTCACCTCCATTCCCAGGCCGCTAGATGACGTTGCGCCCTTCGTTTGGCACGGCTCCATCCGCACCCCCGAAATAGCGGAACAGGCCGCCTACTACGGAGACGGTTTCTTCGCGAACGGAATCTTCTGGCCGATGTCCCACTTCCAGCGACTGATCCAGCTCTACCGCGAACGCTACGCGCACTGGGGGCACGGGGCCCGTGAGGACGCAATCGTCGGCGTGGGGGCTCAGGCGTACATGGCGAAGACCTCACAAGAGGCCATGCGCCAGTTCCGCCCCTACTTCAATGAATCCCCCGTTTACAAGGGTGGCGCCAGTCTGGAGCAGGTTAGCGAACAGACCCCCTTGATGGTGGGAAGCCCGCAGCAGATCATTGACCGCACCTTGGAGCTACGTGACTACTTCGGCGACTACCAGCGCCAGTTGTTCCTGATTGACCACGGGGGACTGGATGAGAAGGACGTGCTGAATCAGCTGGACATGTTTGGTGAAGACGTGCTTCCCGTTCTGCGCGCCGAAACAAAGAAAGCGCAGGGACCGGAAGCAACCCAAGCGCCGACGCACCAGATGCTGGTGGAAAAGAAGTATGGGGACCAGCCCGCGCGTCAGCCCAGGCCAAACCCCAACCGGGGCGACAATGTCACAGGAACCTCCCCGTATCAGGACACGGATCCTGAGACCGCGGTTCGCATGCCGAACTTGTGGGGGTAACCCGTGACGGATAAGCAGGGGGAGCGCTTAGCGTCCGACACGTGGGAGTCGCTAATGCGCGCCTACATTCAACTGAACCGAGAGTTCGGGGCCGACCCGCTGTGGAGTGAAGTTTCCATGCGCGAATACGACGTCCTCTACACACTGGCGAAAAGTCGGGAGCCCCTCAGCCAAAGCGAACTACTCAGCGCCGTCCTGCTCAGCCAGCCCGCCGTGTCTCGAATGCTGGGGCGCATGGAAGACAAAGGGTGGCTGCAGCGGGAACGATGCCCGCGGGATGGCCGCACCGTCCGGTTCTCCCTGACCGAACTGGGAAGGGAAACCCAGCGCAGGATAGGGCGGGCGCATGGACGCCAGTTGGAAGAGCGGATTGGTGGCGCTCTCAGCGTCAGTCAGCAGGCCGCTTTGAAGGATCTGTGCACAACACTAACCAAGAAACCCGAAGGAAAATGAAGAAAATAGCCGTTGTAACCGCCGGAATGAACGACCAGTCCTCAACCACGTCGTTAGCCACCCAAGCGGCGGAAGCCATCCAGGAAGCGGCGGCTGATCTGGGCGCTGACTACGACTTTGAGCTGATCACCCTTCGTTCCCTCAGCGACCAGATCGGTCAAGCAGTGGCGACAGGGCGCCCGTCCGCTGAACTGCGCAAAACGCTGGACGGGTTGCGTGAAGCAGACGGGGTAGTCATGGCGACCCCCGTCTACAAGGCCTCGTACGCCGGCCTCTTCAAATCGTTCGTGGACCTGCTGGACGATGATGCGCTGCTTGGAACCCCCATGCTGCTGCTGGCCACGGCGGGCACGCCCCGGCACGCCCTGGTGCCCGACGACCTGATGCGCCCTCTGTTCGCGTACATGCGTGCCCTGCCGATACCCACTTCCGTCTTCGCGGCAACCGAAGACTGGGCCGAACCTGCTGCCCTGCGGACCCGCATGGAGCGCGCTGCACAAGAATTGGTCACCCTCGTCCAGGCGGGTACCATGGACAAGATCCGTCGGCAGGGCAAAGGACGGTATCGGACCACATTCGTGGCGTCCGGTGGAACAGAGGACGAGGACGTGGCGGCCCAGGTCGACTTCGACACGGAGTTAATGCGCTTGGCTGCCGGGGGGAAATGAGGTTGGCAATGGATCCCGCGATCAGACTGGCGCTAACGTGGACCATACTGGCGATAGCTGTGGTCATGACCGGTTTTACAATTCTGGACGTTGCCAGCGGCAGTTCCACCACCGCACTGTGGATAGGTCTGGGCGCATGGCCGGTGGTGGCGTTCCTGGCTGGGTGGATCATACGAAAAAGTGGCCCTGCCTAGCTTCTAGGCGTGCTGAGAAGCACTGCTGCGCATAAATGCTGAGGCCCCTTGGGCGGACCTAGATCCGCCTAGGGGCCTTTTGCTTTCCGGAATACCGGACGTTCCGGTGGGGAACGTCGGAACATTGTGTCGGTTGTTATCGTTTTGTAATGTTCGATGTATAGAACAGGTGTGCGGGTTTTGTTAT
>CAYFVT010000024.1:0-1146 GCA_964346705.1 uncultured Actinomyces sp.
TTGCGCTGGACTTGGAGCAGCCTGGGTTGCCCCCCAGTTTGGATGAGCTAGCACCCATGCGGCCCTTGCCCACAGCCCAGGCTGAAGTTGTTTCCCGGGCTCGTCGCATTCTGGAAAGGATGCCCGGCCCCATACTCGACCCCAATGTTGACCCCTGATTTTCAGTTAAGGAGTAGAAATGAGTTCTGCAGGACGTAACCCCTTCGGGCGGAAGGCTCCGACCCCGCCGCCCCCCAGACCTTCCATTGCGCGGCTAGTGGATTCCGTTGTGGATGAGGGGCGCAAGATGATTGTCGCCCAAGTGGAGTTGTTGAAGCAGCAAGCCCAGTCCACAGCGAAACGTGGTGCGGGCGCGATTGGTGCTTTCGTGGCGGCTGCGCTGTTTGGTTTGGCCTTGTTCTGGTGGACGTTCCACACGGTTGAGGTCGCCATTGCAGTTGCCCTCCCCGAGTGGGCGGCAGCCCTGATCGTGTGGGGTCTGCTGGTGGTCCTGGCCGCGGTTTCAGCCCTGGTGGGGAAGAAACAGTTGGATAAGGCTAAAGAGGCTGCCCCCGACCCGAAGCTGATGGTGGAACAAGACGTGGAAGCTGTGAAGGAAGGACTGGGCAAATGAGCCTGCAAGACACTATTGACATGAACCGGTCAGAGCTGGTGGGCACTCTGCAGGAGCTTACCTACGTGCTGAACCCGAAGGTCCAAGCTAATTACGCTCTGCAGGACTTGTCCTACCAGGCGAAAAAGGTTTACTTCCAGGCCATGACCACTTTGGATGAGGCGCGGGATGGCGATTTGGATGCGAAGCGGAAGGTGGCTGCGGCAGCGGGAATTGCTGTTGGAGTAGTCGGGCTTCTTGCTCTGCGTCGTAAACGGAAGTAGTCCGTTCCAAAATGACGGTGTAAGATAGCCTCGTGACCAAATAGGAAGGGTCCGTACGGGGACCCACTGATTTATAGAGGGGGTCGACCCGATGGGGCGCGGCCGTCAAAGGGCGAAACATATGAAGGTGGCCCGCAAGCTCAAGTATTTCAGTCCGGAGACTGACCTTGATGCGCTGGCTAAAGAGCTAAGCGGGAACGCTGAAGACGAAGAGAAACCAGAGCGGGAAGAATTCAGTTGGGATGAGGACGACAGGGACTAGTCGTCACT
>CAYFVT010000024.1:1246-17940 GCA_964346705.1 uncultured Actinomyces sp.
ATGTATTCCGTTTCTGCCCGGCCTGTCCGGTAGGCTGCCCGGCCCAGCATGTGGGAGGCAACGGGCGCAGCTATCACCTGTATCGCCAGCACGGCAGTGCAGATCCCGAACCAATACCAAGTTCGCATGGACACGGCTAGGCCCGCGCACAGAAGCATCAAGCCCAGCAACTGCGGTTTAGCTGCCGCATGCATCCGCGAAAACAGGTCGGGGAGCCGAACCAGGCCAAGGCCGGCTATCAGAGTGAAACCGGCCCCTAAAAGGATCAGTAGCGCACCTATCAGGTCCATCACGGCTCCTTATCTGTTGAGCGGGCCACGATCACTGCGGAGAAGAACGCGGTGAGCACGAAGACGATCATCAGTCCGGCTAAGTCCCGCCGGCCGTCCAGGACAACGAGGACAATGATTACGCCCACAACCGCCGCTGACAGTACGTCTAACGCGGAGACCCTGTCCAGGGCTTCCGGACCGCGGGAAATGCGGTAAACCGCCATGGCCGCTCCCCCGATGAGTAGGGCCAACGAAACGCCAAGTGTCACGGTGATGAAGGTGCTCATAGGCCGGCCTCCTTCAACACTTTGGTTGGGGCAACGGCGCGCAGTACCCGCGCCTCTTGAGCCCACGTCGCTTCCCGCACCCCTTCAACCCCGCCCTGGTGTTCTATGTCCAGGCAGTGCAGGTAGAGGGCTTTCTCATGCTTGTTAGCCTCCACCACAATTGTGCCGGGGATCATGGAGGTCATGGCAGCAACAATCGTCATGTACACGGGGTTGCCGCTGCGCAGATCACACCGAATGATGCCATCATCATGGGCGCCGCGCCACAGGACCACTGCGGACACTTGCAGGCCGGCCCTGATCAGGTCCCAAATGAACCTGAACAGCAGTATCAGGAAGTACCAGGGACGCAAATGCCACAGGCCCTTCTGAGAGGGCAGCGGGAACAGCGCTTGCACTGCCAGGGCAAGAAGGATGCCGCTGACAACAACAACGGGGGAAATGGAACCGAACACGGCCACCCAAATCAGGGTCAGCCACAAGGTCATGGAGAAACTCACCGCGCATCACCGCCCACCTGTGGTAGTTCCAGTTCAGGCAGCCGCGGCGGGTGGTCCCCGTCCTCAAGCACCCAGGGAGGGGAAACGGGGGGCAGCGTCACTTCCACGCTGGATCCGCCGCCACGCCCGCCCTCACCAAGAACAGCTGCCGCATACGCGCCGGGAGTGGTCAGGTTACGCGCGGCTGCGTCTGTGTACCTGTAGATGGGGCCAGAGTAGACGGCCATCAGGATTTGGACGGCCACCAGACCCATGACCGTCCCATACATGATGGGGTTAGACCCGGCAGCGGCACGTTCACGCTTCGTTTTTGCGGCTTCCGCCAAGGCTACGTCAATCTGGCCCACGTGCCCCGCCTCAACAGCGCGACGCACGCGCGCTTCCTGACGGCCGGTGGGGCGTGGGAAGTCTTCGAACTCGGCCTCTTTCGGCTGCCAGAAAGCCTTGTTCCAGAATTTGATGGCTACATACAGAGTCAAAAACGAGGTGAAAATGCCGGCAGCCAACAGCGACCACGCTAGGGGCGTGTCCACTTTCACGGATGCTTCCGCAAGACCTAGTTTCCCAATGAACCCGGTAAGTGGCGGCATGCCCACCATGTTGAGGGCGGTGATCAGGTACATGATGGCCAGCACCGGCGTGTATTTCGCCAGCCCGTGCAAGCGAGACAGGGACGTGGTCGCCGTGCGTCGCTCTATTAGTCCTACCACCAGGAACAGTGCGGTCTGCACCAGAATATGGTGCGCAGCGTAATAGATGGCGGCGGCAAGGCTAGCCGTGGTGCCCAGGGCGATCCCCCACACCATGAACCCAATGTGCGACACCAGGGTGAAACTAAGCAGCCGTTTCGCATCGTCTTGGGCGATTGCCCCCAGCATGCCCAGGATCATACTGAAAATTGCTGCCACACCCAGCAGAGCACCCAGGTGGTCGCCGGGGAAGAGGACGAATTCCAGGCGGATGATCGCGTAAATGCCCACCTTGGTCAGCAGCCCCGCGAACACGGCTGTCACAGGGGCGGGTGCAGTGGGGTATGAGTCCGGCAGCCAAGCAGACAGTGGGAAGATAGCGGCTTTCACGCCGAAGGCGACCAGCAGCATCAGTTCAATGAATAGTGTTCCCGGCACTTGGTCTAACCGCTGGGAGAGCTGGGCCATGTTCACGGTCCCAGTCGCACCGTAAATCCAGGCTATGGCAATCAGGAAAATCACTGACGACACTAGGGACACCACTACGTAAACGGTTCCTGACCGGATACGTCCCCGCGTGCCTCCCAGTGTTATCAGCACGAAGGAGGCCGCCAAAAGGATCTCGAACCCCACGTACAAGTTGAACAGGTCCCCGGTAAGGAACGAGTTACTTACCCCAGCGGATAGGACCAGAAGCGTCGGGTAGAAGATAGCGACGGGCGCCGTGGGGACGGGGTCCGCCACATTTTGGCCCACCGAATACAGCAGCACGGCCAGAGTCACTATTTGGGAGACGACCAGCATTAGGACAGCCAACCGGTCCGCTACCAGAGTGATGCCGATGGGCGCGGCCCAAGAGCCGACGTCCTCCACAAGCGGCGCCTGGAACACCAGCATGAAACCAACGAACGTTGCGGCAACCATGGCTGCCACGGCAATCGCCTGCTGCAAGCGGGGTCGGGTACTGAACAGCAAGGCAAACCCGGCGGAGAAGAGAGGGATCAGGACGGGCAGTGGGACCAGGTGGTTCATTCGTCACCGGTCCTGTCGTAGAAGAGTTCCGCGTCCTCAGTGCCCTCAGCGTAAGACGTGTCCACATCCTGCCTGTAGCGCGCTAGGCGGCGGTCCTCCCTGTCATCCACAACCTCATCGTTTCCGGTCAGCAGCCAGGACCGGTAGGCCAACGCTAATCCGAAGGCGGTCGTGCCAAGGGAGAGGACGATCGCCGTCAGAATCAGGGCTTGCGGCAGGGGGTCAACTATGGAGTCCCCCTGGCCCCCTAAGAGTGGGGGCAGTCCCGCACCGCCACCCATGGCTAGCAGCAGCAGGTTTACCCCGTTGCCGACCAGGGAGAGGCCAATGAAAATACGGGACAAGTTGCGGCTGAGTGACAAGTAAACGCCTGTCCCCACTAGAATGCCAACGAATATGAGCATCAGTGCGCCCCCTGGGTTTGGCGGTCGATTTCGGCGCCAAGGGAAGAGACCAAGTCGATAACCACGCCGACCACAACCAGGTAGACGCCCACGTCCAGGATCATGGCTGTCGTGAAATGCAGGTCAAGATATGGGACAACCAGGGGCGTGGACTGGAGTGCCGCATTCCCGTAGAAGAGGGGGGCGGCCCCGCCGAAGGCGGCCACGAATAGTCCTGCGCCCAGGATCCTGCCTGCCGGGATGGGGGTGGAGGCCCACAGTTCGTGGCGTCCGCCAGCCAAGTACCGCAGGACAAACGCGAGGCCTGCGACCACTCCCCCAGCGAAACCACCACCCGGGTTGTTGTGTCCGACTAGCAGCAGCCAGATCGATAACACCAGCATGGTGGGGAACAGAAGGCGGGTGCTGACTTCTAAGACCATGGAACGGTGGCGCGGATCCAACGCCACGGCAGCGGGCAGGAACCGGCCTCCCTTTTCACTGCGATCAACCCGCACGGACCTGCCCACAATGTAAATCAGGGAAGCAACGCCCGTGGCGGTGACCAGTAGCACGGACAGTTCGCCCATCGTGTCCCAGGCCCTAATATCGACCAGGATCACGTTCACAATGTTGCGGCCATGCCCGAACTCCAGAGCCTCCAAGGGCATTAGGGCGGAGACGGGTTCGTGGATGCGGGAACCAAAAGCGTAGTAGCTTCCCACGGTCGTCAAGACACCGGCGGCCACGCCAATAATGATTTTGCCGGTGTGGGAGCGCGCGGATGACCGGGCGGAGAAAAAGCGGGGCAGTTTACGAAGCACCAGGACGAAGATGACGATGGAAACGGCCTCTACCGCCAACTGCGTGAGCGCCAAGTCGGGTGCCCCGTGCACGGCGAACAGTAGGGACACGACCATCCCAATACCGCCTAAAGCGAGGGCGGCTTTCATGCGGGTGCGGGCGCGCACGACGATCAGCACCAGCAGCAGTCCAACAACCATGATGGCTGCCTGCAGGGAAGAATCCCACAGGGGCCATTCTTTTGGTGGCTTGCCCCTGGTCAGGCCAATGCTGACCAGGACGGTCATGGTCAGGAAGATGGTGCCAAGTTCGGCGGGTAGTGAGCCGCGTTGCAGGGAAGTGGTGACGCGGGCGGCCACCAGTTCCGTTTCACGCAGGAACCAGCCGTAAACTTTGACGGCGGAGGCCTTCGATTCGGGGATCTTTCGCACTGGGGGCATGAAGATCCCGCCCCCAATGATGACAGCGGTCACCAGGGCCGGGCCAATTCCCGACCAGAGCGCCAAGTGTGGTGATCCCGGAAGCCCCTGCCCCGTTTGGACCAGAAGGTTGTTGAGGGCGGGCCCCGCCAGCCCGAAAAACGCCCCCAGGGACAGGAGGACGACGGGGGCCACCATTACCGGTGAGACGGGTTTGACGTCCACCGGTTTCGCAATTGGTTTAGTCCCGAAGGCCCCCCACCAGAAGCGCCAAGCATAGGCAACCGTGAACATCGCGCCCACCATGACTACACCCAGCAGCAGGGGCCGGGCCATTAGGTCACTGATGAAAGCTTCTTTCCCCAGGTAACCGGTTGTCACTGGGATGGCTGCCATGGATAGACCAGAAATGGCGGCGAAGGTCGCCAGGGTAGGCATTCGGCGTGCCAGTCCCGACAGGTCGCGCAAGTCGCGGGTGCCGGTCGCTGTTTCTACTGCCCCCACGGTCAGGAACAGGGAGGATTTGAAGGTGGCATGCGCGATCAGCATGGTCAGACCGGCAGCCATGGCGGCTGCCGTGCCCATCCCTACGGCAGCCATCATTAGGCCCAGTTGGGAAACGGTCCCGTAAGCCAGGATCAGTTTCAGGTCCTTCTGCCGAAGCGCCCGGTAGCCGCCAACCAGCATTGTCCCCAGACCCAAGGCAACAGCCATGAAGGACCAGCCGGGAATATAGGTGAATCCCGGGGTGAAACGGGCAACCAAAACTATGCCTGCCTTAACCATTGCCGCGGAGTGCAGGAACGCAGACACTGGCGTGGGTGCTGCCATGGCTCCTGGCAGCCAGAAGTGGAATGGAACTTGGGCGGACTTAGTTAGTCCCCCGACCAGGATTAGGGTGGCGGCCGTAATCACCAGCGGGGAGTTCCCGTCCAAGGTCCCATTCTGCAGGGCGACAGTAAGTTCGCTGCTGCGGAAAGACCCGCCTGGCACCATGCCCATGATGACGAAGCCTGCGAACATCACTAGCCCGCCGAACCCGGTGACCAGCATGGCCTGTCGGGCGGCCGAACGGGCGGGCGCCCGGGAGGAGTGTTGGCCGATCAGCAGGTAGGACAGGACTGCCGTCAGTTCCCAGAAGACGTACATGGTCATAGTCTGGTCGGCGACCACAACCCCCAGCATGGCGCCCGTGAATGCCAGGAAGAAAGCTGCGAAACGGCTTAGGCCAGCCGCGCCCTGCTGGAAGTAGCGGGCGGAGTAGACCATGACTAGTGTGCCCACAACGCCAATGATGACCATCATCAGCCACGCCAAAACGTCCAACCGGAAATGCAGGGTCAAACCCAAGTTGGGGACCCAGGGGACGGTCTCTTGCGGTGGGTCCAGGAAAATTTGGGGGGTCATCCACAGCGCCCACACCGCGCCCGCCGCTGGCACAACTGACAACGCGAAAAAGGCGTTCCTGCCGTACCTGCCAACTATTGGGGGTGCCAAGATAGCTGCCACAAAATGGAGTAGCAGAAGCGCAACCATAGTCCCCCTAACCCGATGAGTATATCCCGGGTAAACTGATCCCAGGAGTTGCATGATTTACCTTGTGATATCAATCCTGGCCACGGTAGCCGGCGTCACGCTGTTCGCCCGGGGGCTGTGGAAAATGTGGAAACTAGTGGTTTCGGGCGCGCCGGAAGAGGGGCGCTGGAGCCACCCCTGGCAGCGCCTGTGGACGACGGTGCGTGTCACCTTGACGCATTCAACGTTCAAAGGCAGACCGGTGGTGCGCGTTGCTCACTGGCTGGTCATGGTTGGTTTCGTCACCCTGATCTTCACGCTTGGGGTGGCCTACATCCAAGTGGTGAACCCATCCTTCGACGGGGTGCCGCAGTGGCTGGACTGGTTCGCCTTTGGCATGGCCGCTCTAACCTTTGTCGCCATCGTCACACTCACTCTGATTCGGTTGGCGACCCCGAAGGGCCGCCGGTCGCGTTTCTTCGGCTCCTCCCGCTGGCAAGCCTGGTTTGTTGAGGCCGTCATAACCACGGTTGCCGTCTGCGTCATGCTGGGCCAGTTCGTTCCGGGAACCCAGTGGATTCCGACCCTGAAAATTGTGACCTCCATGCTGTGGATGTCCGTTGTCGGCCTGGATATCGGAATGGGCATCTCCTGGCACCGGTTCTTGGCACCCATCAATATTGCGGCGGCCCGCAGCCCGAAAGGTACGAAACCTCTAGGCGCCTTGCCGCTGCCGCTGGTGGACGGGAAGCCAACCAACAACCTGGAAGAAGCGTTCGACACGGTAGAGGACCCGTCTATTGGGCTTGGCTCTGTGGAGGACATGACATGGAAAACACGTCTTGACGCGCTAGCCTGCACGGAATGCGGGCGCTGCCAGGACATGTGCCCCGCATGGAACACGGACAAACCCCTGTCCCCAAAGCTGCTCATGCTGTCGCTGCGGGACAACGCGGTGTTTACGTCAGGCGACAACCCGCCCTGGCAGGAAAACGCTGACCCGGGTGACGTGTTGGGTGCCCTGATGGAAGCCCAAGGGGAAGGCACCCAAATTGGTGGGCAGATGATCCCGGACGATGTCCTGTGGTCCTGCACCATGTGCGGGGCCTGCGTCGACCAGTGCCCCGTCGACATTGAGCACGTGGACCATATTGCTAACCTGCGCCGCTACCAGGTGGTCATGGAATCTGCGTTCCCCCGCGAACTTGCGAAACCTTTCCGCGCCATGGAAACGAAGGGCAACCCCTACAACCAGATGCCCCGCAAGCGTTTGGAGTGGGCGAAGAACCTGGACTTTGAGGTTCCCGTTATTGAAGAGGACGCGGGTGACTACGAATACCTGTTCTGGGTGGGTTGCGCTGGGGCGTACGACGACAATGCCAAGAAGACCTCGGCCGCAGTTGCGGAACTGCTGCACACGGCGGGCGTCAGTTTCGGTGTCCTTGGCTCAGCTGAAACCTGTTCGGGTGACCCAGCGCGGCGCGCCGGGAATGAAGTCCTGTTCCAAATGTTGGCAAACCAGGCCATCGAAACTTTGAACGAAGTGAAAGCGAAAAAGATTGTCGCTACCTGCGCCCACTGTTTCAACACTCTGGCTAATGAGTATCCGGACTTTGGGGGCCACTTTGAGGTCATCCACCACACCGAACTGCTGAACAGATTGGTAAAAGAAGGTCTGCTAACCCCAGCACCCGGGACGATGGGTGAAATCACTTACCAGGACCCCTGCTTCCTGGGGCGGTACAACCGGGTGTTTGAAGCGCCGCGCGAACTTCTGGGTTCCGTGGGGGAACTGGTGGAAATGGAGCAGTCCGGTGAGGTCTCAATGTGCTGCGGGGCTGGGGGCGCCCGGGCCTGGATGGAAGAAGACCTGGGAACCCGGATCTCGGTAGCCCGAATGGATCAGGCGGAAGCAACCGGGGCCTCTACCCTGGCAACTGCCTGCCCGTTCTGCACCCAAATGCTAGACGGGTCAGGTGACGTGGAAGTTAAGGAAGTGTCGGTTCTTCTTCTGGACGGGGTTCGTCGAGGACAAGAAGGAAGCCGTCCTCATCAATAATCGCTGAAGACCCCAAGTGGGAGGCGATGGCGGCCGCCGCATCTTCGATGGCCTGCGTGGCTTGGGCGCGCTCTAACCGCCCGGCCCGGGTCGGGCGCTTCTCCAGGTCGTGCAGGTCTTCGGGCATAACCCACACCAGTTCGTACACGAAAACGGCTGAACGCACCCAAGGCTCCCACCGCAAGGCGCGCGGCGTGAACGTTTCAGGTCGCACCCCCAATAGCACTTGGGAGCGCCGGCCCGCGTCAGCCAGGAATGCGTAGGGGGCCCCGTCCTCGTCGGGCAGTGGTGCCGGCGCAGCCACCTTCAGGGGCAGAATGTTTTGCATTTGGGAGGGCGACAGCCACTGGTCGGAAAAGATCCGCAAGTTCACGGCCGTTTCGGGGGCAGCCGTGAACTCATACCCTGATCCCGCGATGCGCAGCGTCCCACCCAGGCGGCGGGCGGCCTGTCGCAGAAACTGGACGGTCTGCATTTCCGGACCCACCGGCATCCCATCCGGGAAGGCGGCCGCTAACTCATCCATTTGCTTGATCTCTTCGGCCGGGGGTTGGCTGCGACGTGGCGGGCAACGCAGCACCCAGGCGTCACGCCCCTCATGCTGCCAGGGCCCATCCAGCGTGGCGGTTTCTAGCAGTTGTAAAACCCCGGGGGCCAGCCAGCCGGCCTCATTCCACACGGAGACCGCAAGTGCCTCTAACTCGTCCGCCGTCACTTCGGGGGGTAGCAGCAGCAGGTGGTAGGCGCCAGCCACTTGCGGGTCCAAGGGGCCGTGGGGTTCAGCGCGTTCCACGGCGACAGGTAGTGGTGCCGGGTCGTCCGCCACCAGCATGCCTGTCACGTCAACGCGGAACGAGGCCGTGTCATCCAGCAAATCAATACTGGAGTCAACCAGCGGATCGGGTTTAGCGGCCATCCTCTCCCGAATCGATTTCCGTTCCGGAATGTCAGCCACGACTGTCCTCCGTTGAAATACGGTCGAACCGTTCGTGTGACCGGGAGGCGGTCGGTCCCCGTTGCCCCTGGTAGTGGGAGCCGAGGGCGGCGGAACCGTACGGGTTCCGGGCTGGGGAGGACAGCGTGAAGAACGCTAGTTGTCCCACGCGCATGCCCGGATACAGCAGGATTGGCATAGTCGCCGTGTTCGACAGTTCAAGGGTCACGTGCCCACTGAAACCGGGGTCAATGAAGCCTGCCGTGGAGTGGGTCAGCAGCCCCAGACGTCCCAGGGAGGACTTACCTTCCAATCGGGCCGCAATGTCGTCGGCTAGTTCCACTTCTTCATAGGTGGAGCCGAGGACGAATTCCCCCGGGTGTAAGACAAACGGGTCGTGCTCCACCTTGCGCGTCAGGCCAGGCTGGGCAATAGCAGGGTCAATGACGGAGTACCTGTGATTGTCGAACAGGCGGAAGAAACGGTCGAGCCGCACGTCAATGCTGGCGGGTTGCACTAGGTTGCGGTCAAGGGGGGAGACTTTGATTCGTCCCTGGTCCAAAGCAACGTGAATGTCGCGGTCACTTAGCAGCATGGGCGCACCTCAAAGTTGTAACTAGGGTTCACGTAGGCGTCTTGGGATTCGATTAGTTGCAGTTCGCGTTCCCCTGACTTCCACGTGTTTTCAAGCAGTTCGTACACGCTGTTCGCGGTCCGGGCTAAGGCAAGGGCAATGTCACCGGTCTCAACGTAAGCGCTGGCGAACAAGGCTGAAGTGACGTCCCCTGACCCGTTGACTTTGAACGGTAGGCGCGGGGTTTGCACAATCCAGGCGCCGGAGTCGTCGACCGCCACCATCTCAATGGTGTCCTTGGGCCTGTCGGGGCGCAGCACTGAGGTGACCAGCACTGCGCGCGGCCCAAGTTCACGCACCTTCTCCACGGATTCCAGGGTTTCTTCCAGGGTGTGGGGTGAGGTCGAGGTGATGTACCCAAGTTCAAACTGGTTGGGCGTCAAAATGTCAGCCTGCGGAACAACGCGGTCGCGGATCAGTGACTGGACCTCTGGGCTGACGAAGCACCCCTTGTCTTCACTGCCCAACACCGGGTCACAAGCATAAACTGCCCGCGGGTTTTGCTTCTTAGTTAGCGCCACGGCATCCAGGATGGCGCCGCCAATGGAGTCGCCCCCCTGGTAGCCGGAAAGCACCAGCGCGCAGTCATCCAAACCGCCACGCTGGGCAACGCCTTGGACCAGGTCCCTGACTTGGTCCCCCGTCAGCATGATGCCACCCCACTGCCCGTACCCCGTGTGGTTAGAAAACACGACGGTAGGTACAGGCATGACTTCATGCCCTTGACGTTGCAGGGGGAACATGGCGGCAGAGTTCCCAACATGGCCGTAGGAGACCAGGGACTGTACTGACAAGACTCTCATGACTACAGTTTGCACCCATTCGGGCCAATAGTGCACATCCTTGACACATGGCATACCGTGGTGAGTATGAGTCAGCAGGCTGTTGAGCAAGATGTTGTGGTCGGAAAAATGGTGCCCGGGTATTTGGTGCCAGTCATTAACGAGCGCGCGGTACGCGCGTCAGCGGGAATCCTGTTCCTAGCGGGAGCCATCGCTTGGGGTATCGCACTAGCCACGGGCTCCATCAACGCATTGAAGCCCTTCGGTATCTACTTTGTGATCGACATGGGAATCCGGGTCACCTTGGGTGACAAGTGGTCCCCCAGCATGATGCTGGGCAGGCTTGCAGTCCACGGGCAGAAACCGGAATGGGTTGGCGCCTCACAGAAAGTGTTCGCCTGGTGGCTTGGTTTCGGTATGGCCGCAACCTTCTGCGCCACTACCGGCTACTTGAGTGCCCCACTGTGGGTGGCCCTGGCCCTGTGCGGCCTGTGCTTGAGCCTACTGTTCCTTGAAACCGCTTTCGGTATTTGCGTCGGCTGCAAACTGCAGTCCCTATTCAGCAAACAGCAGCCCATGTACTGCCCCGGAGGCACGTGCGAAATCAACCACGAGCACGTCCACTAAACCGTGGACTGCGGCGGCAACGTGGCCACCGCCAGGCGGGTGGCTGCTAGGCGCAAGGCGAATGCTGTGAGTGGTGCTGCCGTGACAACACGAGCCGGCATGGCCCGAGCAGTTAATTGGAGCGGGTGACGGGAATCGAACCCGCGCTATCAGCTTGGGAAGCTGAAGTTCTACCATTGAACTACACCCGCGCGCCCCGTAGGGACTCATATAGTGTAGCAACTTCTACCCCCTAGTTGGCAAATGGAAGAAGAATGACACGTCAAAACGTAAGACCTGTTGTTGCCGCTGCCATAGTCGACTCACTAGCGACCCCCACCCGGCTGCTGGCTGCCGCCCGCTCCTACCCGCCAGCCCTGCGCGGCCTTTACGAACTGCCGGGTGGGAAACTGGAAGATGGGGAACAGCCACTGGAGGGCCTGCGGCGGGAACTACTTGAAGAACTGGGGCTGACAGTAAAGGTCGGCGGCGGGGTCCCAGCGCCTGCAGACCTGTCCTCCGCCATCCGGGCGTGCGACCCTGCGCTGGCCGCCTCGCCCTCGTTCACCCCGTGGCCGATACTAGAGGGACGCTGCATGTGGGTCTGGTGGGCAACCCCAGAACTGCCGCACCCCGAACCTGTCATGCGTGGCTCACACCAGAACCTGCTGTGGGTGCCACTGGCTTCTGCCGCGTCCCTTCCTTGGATCCCCACCAACCTGCCAATCGTTCAGACGCTTGCCTCTAGTGGTATATGTCGCTAATGGTTCACTGGCAGCAGATCGCCTAGCCAGAGCGGGCGGCGCGTCGTAGGCTCTGTGTAGCAGTGGGACGCCCCGGTCTGCAGTGGTGAACTGTGACGTCTCTGCTGAGTTACGACATTCGCTAGTGACCAAGGAGCGTCAATGAGCACTGTAGATCTGACACTTGAAGACTTTGAATCCACGATCGAGAAAAGCCCGATCGTCCTGGTTGACTTCTGGGCCGCCTGGTGCGGGCCGTGCAAGTCGTTCGCCCCTGTTTACGAAGCAGCGTCGGAGGAGAACCCCGACATTGTTTTCGGCAAGGTGGACACGGAAGACCAGCAGCAGCTGGCCGGCATGGCTCAGATCACGTCCATTCCGACCCTGATGGCGTTCCGCGATGGCGTCGCGATCTTCCGTCAGGCTGGCGCTCTGCCCGCCCCGGTCCTGGACGACCTGATCAAGCAGATCCGCGACGTGGACATGGACGATGTCCGCCGCCAGATCGCCGAAGCTGAAGCTGAGGGCGCTGAGGGCTGACCCGCCCCAAACATGACCGGCCGGTTCCGCATTGCGGGGCCGGCCGTTTGTTTTAACCTAAAACTGCAGGTTTGACGGCCTTTTGCTGTGCCGTGCCGACGAAAGCTACTAAAACGGGCGTGGGAGGCCAATTTTCAGGGGCAGCCAGCCCACTTTGGTAGCTGCGGGGGAAGGTTCCCCCCACCAACCCCAGGTGCGGCAGCTTGGCACGTCTGGTTAAACGCTGCGCCGCCCTTCTAAGGCCCGGCCCAGGGTGACTTCGTCTGCATACTCCAAGTCGCCGCCGACGGGAAGACCGGAAGCCGGTCGTGTTGCGGTAACACCCATCGGCGTGACACTGCGTGCAATGAAGGCTGCGGTCGCTTCACCCTCAACCGTCGGGTTGGTGGCCAGAATGACTTCTTCCACTGTCCCATCAGCCAGGCGGGTAAACAGCTCTCGCATGCGCAGTTGGTCCGCGCCCACTCCGCTGAGTGGGTCGATCACGCCCCCAAGCACGTGGTATTTACCCCGGTAGACGCGGGTCTTTTCGATCGCACTGATGTCTTTCGCGTCTTCCACCACGCAGATCACGTTCCCTTCCCGGCGAGGGTCGGAACAAATGGTGCAGAACTCTTCCTCCGTAATGTTCCCGCAAGTGGCGCAGAAGTGGACTTTTTGTTTCACGGCAGTCAAAGCGCTCACCAGCAGATCGATCTGGTGGGGGTCGGCCTCCAAAATGTAGAACGCTAAACGCTGAGCACTTTTTGCCCCAATCCCGGGGAGGGTTCCCAACTGTTCGATCAGGTCCTGCAGGGCACCATCAAAGCTGCTCATTCGTCTCCGTCCAAGATTCGTTCCTCAATGACCTGGCCACCCAGAACGTCCAGAACCACGTCAACTGCTGGGCGGCCCTTCCAAGCCACCTCGACCGGTGGGGTTGGCGGCCCCGCTTCGGGACGGGGGACCTGCTCTGCCGCCTGTGCCGGTGGCCCTTGAACTACATGTGCCGGCGGCTCCGGCGGCGTCGGTTCAGGCTCGGGCGCGGGCGGCGGCTCAGAAGTCGGCGCGGGAGGGGCCGGAATGGGAGGGGGCGGGGTAGCGGCGGGCCCGGGAGTTGGGGTGTCCGCCGAGGGCGGGTTCTCCAAGCTGGCTACCTGCGCGTCGACGGGGCGTCCAAAGATTTGAGACAGCCCGGCCGCCAAGTGCGGCACCGCACCCAGGTTCCGCAACTGCTGTGCAGCCGCTTCTGTGTTCAAAACGAAAGTGACCACGCCGCCAGCCGAAACCACGTCCCGGGTGCCGCCTTGCAGCAGCGGCCAATACGCTGAACTGAACTGTCCCACGTACTGGCCCAGCTCGCCCCACCGGCCGCGCACCTCCGCCTTAGTCGGTGCCTGCGCCGCAGAAGCCTGGGGCTGACCCGGGTCAGACGGGACAGGCGCGGCTGCCGGCGCGGAGGGTCGCGTCTCTTGAACAGGTGGGGCGGGCGCCGGAGCAGAAACCGGCGGAACGGACGCCGCCGGGGTGGGAACTGCAGGAGCAGGTGCAGCCGCAGCCACTTGCGGGGCCGCTGCCCCAACTGCGCTTGTGGCCCCGACTGCTCCTGCGGCGCGGCCGCCCTCTACCATCAGACGGGCAAGTAACAGTTCTAACTGCAGGCGCGGCGAGGTCGTGTCACTCATTGAACGCAAGGTTTCTTCCACCAAGTCCGCGCTGCGTGACAGGCGCTGTGATCCCCACATTTCAGCCTGCGTGATCATGGTTTGCAGGGCGTCCTCCGGCACCTCCGGCAGAATGTCGGCAGCGCGGTCCTGCGCTAAAGAACAAACCATCAAGTCCCGGAACCGTTGCAGCAGGTCCTCCGCGAAACGGCGCGGCTCATTACCCGCATTCATCACTTCACCAACAACAGCGAATGCGGCGCTACCATCCCCCTGGCCCAGGGCTTCAATGATCTGCTCCAGCAAAGCCGCGTCCGTGTAACCCAGCAGATTCACGGCGGCCTGAGTGGTCACCCCGTCGGGCGCGCCCGCAATCAACTGGTCCAAGACCGACAGGGCGTCCCGCACGGACCCGGCGCCGGCACGCACAACCAGAGGGTAAACGCCCTCTTCGACCGCGACGCCTTCTTTCGCAACCAGCTCCTTCAAGTAAGGCAAAAGAACCGCGGGGGGCACCAGGCGGAACGGGTAGTGGTGCGTGCGGGAACGGATCGTGTTCAGCACCTTCTCCGGTTCCGTCGTCGCAAAAATGAACTTAACGTGCTCCGGTGGTTCTTCCACCACTTTAAGCAGCGCGTTGAAACCGTGGCTGGTAACCATGTGCGCTTCGTCCAGAATGAAAATCCGGTACCGGTCGCGAGCTGGGGCGAACGTTGCCCGCTCCCGCAAAGCCCGCGCGTCCTCAACGGAGGAGTGGGAGGCCGCGTCAATCTCGATCACGTCCAGGGACCCATCACCATCCAAAGCCAGGTCAACGCAGGACTCACATTCCCCGCAAGGGGTCGAGGTCGGCCCCTGAGCGCAGTTCAGGCTGCGCGCAAGAATCCGGGCGGACGTCGTCTTCCCACATCCCCGGGGACCGGAGAAAAGGTAAGCGTGGGCTGTGCGGGAAGTGTCGAGGGCGTTCTTCAGGGCGTCAACAACATGGTCCTGCCCGATAACATCTTCAAACGTTTCGGGACGGTAACGACGGTAAAGTGCGGTGCTCACAGCTAGACCTTAGACGGTTTCCATAGGGCAGGCATCTGACCTGTGGACACAAATGGTCCCCCGCACACCCGACAGAGCTACCGTATCCTTGCTGCCTTCCGGCCCTGGGGAGGTTCGGGTGATGCCGTCGCACGGGGGACCGCAAACAAGTCTACACACCTTTCTGCCTTAGCACACCTCACACCCGCGGATTGCGGGTTTATCCGTATTGCCGGTAGTATGAGTGCGCGGCCGAACGGCTGCCCGGAGGATTCGCATAGTGGCCTAGTGCGCACGCTTGGAAAGCGTGTTGGGTGCAAGCCCTCGGGGGTTCGAATCCCCCATCCTCCGCTCTGTAACAAGGCGAGGCGTAGACGGTTCTGCGCCTCGCCTTTTTGTTTGCCTCCCAGGGTGCGGTTACGGCAGGCCGGCTGCCAGGAACCAAATCCCAAAACCCGCAGCAACCACCGCCAGGCCCATCGCCGCCACAAACAACGAAATCACCGTGTTCGTTGACAGTTTGTAGCTGGCTGGGGCAACCTCGGCTCCCTGCCGCTGGGCGGGCGCCGTCTGGTACTGCCCCTGCCGAAAAGGTTGCGCGGAAGCGTACTCTGCTGGCTGGTCAACGAAAGTCCGGGGCTGGTAAACCTCAACTGTTAGCTCGTCAGCTTCCGTGTCAATACTCAGGCTAGCGGCCTCGGAGATGATCGTAGTTGCTAGCAGGGTGGGGGCATCCTCCTGTGCCACCGGCAGGGATGGGCCGCGCTGTCCGCGTTCACTCAACCTTGTCTTATCGTCGTGACGACTGCTTAACTGGGTCTTGTCTTCATGGCGACTACTCAGTTTCGTCTTGTCAGTCACTGGCAGCCCGACCGCTCGGTAGTGTCACGTCCGCCGGGTCCTCCATCTGGTATGGCACCAGGGGCGCCCCCGGCGCTGGCGCGGCCATCCCGGTGTCCACAACAATCGCCGTTATGTTGTCTCTAGCACCCTGCGCCAGCGACTTGTTAATCAGCTCCACAACCCGATCCTTGGCTGGAGTACCGTCACCTAGGACTGCGGCGAGCTCGCCCTCATCGATATCATTGGTAAGGCCATCCGAGGTAATCAGGAACACTTCCCCGGACGCCAACTCAGTTTCTGCGAGCACCACCTGGCCGTCCCCATCGCCAAGGGCCTTCGTGATCACGTTCCGCTCAGGGTGAGTGCGCGCCTGCTCCCGCGTTATCTGTCCCTGCGCAACCATTTCCTCCACAACAGAATGGTCGACAGTAACCTGCTCCAACTGTCCGCCTGCAAGACGGTAAGTGCGTGAGTCCCCAATGTTCAGGACCATCCACTTCGCTCTTTGCCCGGGGTTCTTCACCAGAATCAAACCGGTCAGAGTGGTTCCCGCGCCCCCAAGATGGCTGTTAGCTAAGGCCGTCACCTGCTGCTGGGCTTGGCGGGCCAGGTCATTGACCTCTTCACTTGTCACGTCCGGCCGGCCCACAAGCGGTTTAAACACGGATAGCGCCGCCTGGCTTGCCACGTCCCCTACGGCGTGGCCGCCCATCCCGTCCGCCACCAGGTAAACAGGGAATGCGGCTAACAGGGCGTCCTCATTCACTTTCCGGACGTTACCGACATTAGTTGCTGCTGCACTGGTTAAAGAAACGTTGCCGCCTGCCATTATTCCGTTGTCCTCACCGACAATAGAACGTCCCCTAAATAGAAGGAGCCATCAACGCGCTGAACGCCGGACAGTTCTGTTTCGTTCCCGTCCCCATCAACCAGGTAGATGCCATTAGTGGAATCTAAATCTTCGATTATCCACATGCCCT
>CAYFVT010000025.1:0-1555 GCA_964346705.1 uncultured Actinomyces sp.
ACCTGCTTCATGCGTTCACGCAGGGCGGCCAGGGACTTCTGGTCGGCGACATCAACACCAACCAGGGCGGGGCCGGTCTCGCGGTTGTTCTTCTTCGTGTACTCGAAGTAGAGAATGTCATCATCCGGACCCAGGACCTCATCCAGGAACTCCCGCAAGGCGCCGGGACGCTGGGGGAAGGACACCAGGAAGTAGTGGCGCAGGTCTTTGTACACCTGGGAGCGTTCCATGACCTCGTCATACCTGGACAGGTCGTTGTTGCCTCCCGACAGGATTCCAACCGTGGTCCCATCCAGGGGGAGATTGTCTAGTTCCCCGTTTAGGGCCATGGCAACAGCCGCGGTCGTCAGGGCACCTGCGGGTTCCGCGATGATGCCGTCTAAGTGGTAGAGGTCCAGCATTTCTGTGGAGACGGCGCCCTCGGGCACCACCACCACGTCGTCCACCAGGTCCTTCACCAGGTCGTACGTGTCCGTGCCAGCAAGGCCGACTGCGGTGCCGTCCACGAAGCTGTCGATCTTGCCCAGTTTCACGGGCTCACCGGCCTCGATAGCGGCGGTCATGGAAGGCGCGCCCGCGGGCTCCACCCCAATGATGCGCACCTCCGGACGGTGCTCCCGCAGCCAGGCCGCCATTCCCGCGGCAAGCCCGCCTCCGCCAATGGGGACGAGGACGGTGCGCAGGTCATCGCCCAATTGGTCGGAGATTTCCTTCGCCACCGAACCCTGGCCGGCGATCACGTGCGGGTCGTCGTAGGGGTGAATGTAGGTGCGGCCGTTAGAGTCCGCCGCGGCAAGAGCAACCGCCTGCGTGTCATCAAACGTGCCGTCAACAAACTCTAGGGTGATCCAGTCCCCGCCCAGGGCCGCAATGCGCTGCCGTTTTTGGCGGGGTGTCGAGGACGGCAAAAAGACCGTCCCCGGAATTTCCAGCTCCCGGCAGGCCATTGCTACGCCTTGGGCGTGGTTGCCGGCGGAGGCACAAATGATTCCGTGCTCCCGCTCTTCCTCAGTCAGGTGAGCCATCCGGTTGTAAGCGCCCCGGATCTTGAAAGACCGGCACACCTGGTGGTCTTCCCGTTTCACCAGAATCTTGTGCCCGGCTGCGTCTGATAGACGCTCGATGTCGCGAATGGGGGTGACGCGGGAGACGCCTTCAAGTTCTTCCGCTGCCCGGTCGACGTCGGCTGCTGTCACTGCGTAGTTCGTTGTTGTGCTCACGGCATGCAGTGTAGGACGGCAGGAGAGGTTCGTGCAGGTCCGCCCGCAAAATAGGAGGGCAAGCGGAGGCCGCACCCGCAGCCGCAGGGGTAGGGTGGGGGCGTGAAAACTGAGAACAATAGTGCAAACAACGCTGCGAACAATGCTGGCGCCCCGATTGTGTGGATTGACGCCGAAATGACAGGCCTGGACCCCGCGGTTGATGAGCTAATTGAGATCGCCGTGATCGTCACCGACGGCGACCTGAACCCGCTTGACGAGGGCTTCGACCTTGTAATCAAACCCACCGACAAGGCACTGGAGCAAATGTCCGATTTCGTGCGGAACATGCATGA
>CAYFVT010000025.1:1655-17091 GCA_964346705.1 uncultured Actinomyces sp.
ACGGTTGCCAGTCTTGGTGCTTACACCCCTATTTGGAGGAGGACAGATGAGCATCAGAGACCTGATAGTACTGCGAGGGCGGGCCGGCACCGACGTGATCCTGCACCGGAGTGAACCGGATGAGGACGGGGAAGAGCCGCGAGTATTCTGCCGTTTCCGCATGGCCGTGTCCCGGTCGCGGCGCAAAGACAACGGTGAATGGGAAGACGCCCCTGCCCTGTGGTACACGGTGAAGGCGTGGGGGCGCTTAGCGGAGAACACCTACTACTCCGTGCGCCGAGGCATGCCCATATTAGTCGTGGGACGCCCTTCCGCGCAGGCATGGATTGGCAAAGACGGGGCCTTGCAGTCAGAGATCGCGATCAACGCGAACTCAATCGGCCATGACCTCACGTTTGGCTTGGCTTCCTTCAGCCGTGCTACGGCCCCCAAACGGGCAGGCGAAGACGCACAGGCCGACAGGGCCGACGAGGGTAGGGGCGATGAGGACACTGCCATCGACGATGCGGCAACTGCCGCTTCGGGGTTAGGCGATTCTGGCTTAGGTGATTCTGGGGACGACCTTCACGCGGTGGGTGGCATCGAAGTGGAGGAGGACGCGGAGGATGCCTTGGACACCAGCACGCAGTTGGCCAGCGCATAGTCCCCGTCATGGCTTGCCGATACGTGTAGCTCAAAGTCAGTGCCCAGTGAGGCTGCCACGGTGGCGTGCAGGTCTTTAGCCAGCACAACGCCGGGGCGTCCCCAACGGTCATGCACCACTTGGATGTGGGTCCAGTCCAACTCGTCCCGTCCCAGTGGTGGCGGCTTGCCGTACAGGGCACCCGACCAGGCTTTGACGACCGCTTCTTTGATAGCCCACACGGCCGCCAGGTGCAGGGCGGGATCGGTGCCCTGACTGGCGGCGCGGCGGGCGGCACGGCGTTTTTCCGCGCCGGTGAAGGCCCGGTCCAGGGGCGGCTGATTCGCCACCTGGACCAGGTCTGTGCCGACACCCAGAACGGTCACTTATGCCCGGCCGTTCAGTAGGTGCCGGTTGCTTGCAGGCGGGCGTCCGGGTCCAGCAGCATGGTGGCTTCCGCTTCGCGGGCTTCCTCTTCGGGTAGGCGCCGGTTCGGTGCCTGCTCAAACAGGGGGGCCCGGCCGATCATGCCTTCTTCGAACCGGTGGGCTCCGGAACGCAAGCGTTCGGTCGCCCGCTCCCGCCAGGCCTGACGGCCCTCGTCGCCCTCTTCGCGGACCAAGGCCGCTTCGAAGGCTCCTGGGTGCACGGCGGCAATCACGGAGGACACGTGCCCGAAACCAAGCGAGGTTGCCAGCGCGGCCTTCGGAGGTGCCATCTCCATGGGGTCACGCAGCCACACCAGGTGCGGGTTGTCTTCCAGCGCGTCGTCCACGCAGTCCAGAGACCGGTTGCCCGGCACCTGCCCGTCAACGAACGCCTGAGCCAGTCCCGCAACCTGGAACAGGGCGGCACCACCTTTGGCGTGTCCCGTGACGCTCTTCTGAGACACAACGTAGAGGGGGTTGCCTTCCTCCCTGCCCAGGGCCCGCGCCAGGCGGGTGTGCAGTTCGGACTCGTTGGGATCATTCGCGTTGGTTGACGTGTCGTGCTTGGACAGCACGGCAATGTCGTCGGCCTCCACGCCCAAAGCGCGCAGGGAGCGGGCCAAACGGGACTGCTCCCCACCGCGGCCGGCTGCAAGTGCACCCAAACCAGGGGCGGGGATGGAGGTGTGGATCCCATCGGAGTAGCTCTGCACGAACCCGATCACGGCCAGCACCGGCAGGCCCAGGTCCGCGGCGATGTCCCCTCGGGTGAGTAGGGCAGTGCCTCCACCTTGGGATTCGACGAACCCGCCGCGGCGGCGGTCGTTGGCCCTGGAGAAGAACCGGTCCTGGATTCCCTTGCCGCGCATCGCATCTGTTTCTGCGGTCGCGTTCATGGAACCGAAACCAACGACGGATTCCGTGGAAATGTCGTCAATTGCACCGGCAACCACGAAGGAGGCCTTACCTGTTGCAATCTTGTCGGCGCCCTCTTCCAGGCTGACCGCCGCGGTTGCACAAGCTGAGACGGGTTGGATCATTGGCCCGTAGCCGCCGATGTAGTTCTGCATGGTGTGTGCAGCAACCACGTTCGGCAGGGTCTCTTGCAGGATGTCTTGCGGGTAATCCTCGCCCTCATACCTATCCACGAACAGTTTGCGCATGGAGGTCATCCCGCCAAACCCGGTGCCCTGCGTGGAAGCAACTTCCGCAGGGTGCAGGTTTTGCAGCAGTTCGCTGGGGCTGAAACCGGAGGAGGTGAACGCATCCACCGCACTGACCAGGTTCCAGGCAGCGATGCGGTCCATGGACTCCATCAGGGCGGGGGACAGGCCCCACCGCGCCGCGGACGCCCCGGTTGGGAACTGTCCGCCCACCCGGCGGGTTAGTTCCGCCTGGCGGGGGAGGCGCACTTGGGCGCCTGCCGGCAGGGTCACTTCCCACTCGCCGCCTACGGGCGTGACGGTGGCGCCGTCGTAAGAGCGCGCTACGGCCTCGTCCGCAACCGTGAACGTCAGGTCCTCCGGCAGGAACACGGCTGCCGATTCAGGCGTGGTGGGGGAGTCAATCCCGGGGTCCGACACGAACTCCCTCACCCCCGCGTTCTCCGCAACCTGGTCCCGGTAGCGTTCGAAGATGTCACCTTCCGCCACCGCGTTGCCTTCCGCGTCGAACCAGCCGGCCTGCGGGCTGTCCTGCCAATTGATCAGCCCGGTCAGCCACGCCAGTTCCTTCACCGCGGCGGGTGTCAGATCCGCATTGCCATCGGCGCGGATGCCCAGTTCAGCGGCTTGGCGTGTGCGGGCTGAACCCCACGGGCCAACCTCACCCACGCCCACCAGAACAATCATGTCTGCCAGCGCAGTCTCCACCCCCGTCCACAGTTCCGGAGCAAACGGCGCCAACTGCGGTTCCTGCGGGCTGGGCAGGGCGGCAACGGAAGTGCCGCGGAAGACAGCCAGGTCCTGCGGGGTCTGCGTCAGGTTGATGCCGACGCCGACGACTACCCGGGCGTCCAGAAGTTCAGCCAGGATGCCGCCTATTTTCAGTCCGTCAACCAGCAGGTCGTTCGGCCACTTCAGTGCGACTCGCAGCGGGCGCTCCCTGTTTTGGGGGGCGTCCTTGACGGCCTCTTCCAACGCCTCGGCCACTGCCAGCCCAGCCAGCAGGGTTGCTAGCGCCGGGGTTTTCGGGCGGGTAAGAACAGACAGCAGCAAGGAAGACCCGGGGGCTGCCTGCCAGGTGCGGCCCAGTCGCCCCCGCCCCCCACCCTGGTAGCGGGCACGAAGCGAAGAGTAGTCCGCCAGCTCGGGCGCCAGTTCTTTCAACGACTGGTTCGTTGAGGTCGTCTGGTCGACTACCAATTGCTGAAATTGCATCCGGCCCCCTTCCCAACTATTTCAAAGTCTGTAGTAAATGCTTCAAGTTGTGAAGTATAGGGGGCGAGTGTCTCATTTCCAACCCGCTAGGATTGGGGCAGTATGTCCGAAAGACTGTGAATGGAGAATTGTGGCTGAGTACATTTACTCAATGGTGCGGGCCCGCAAGGCCCACGGTGACAAGGTCATTTTGGATGACGTCACCATGGCGTTCTTGCCCGGAGCCAAAATTGGCATGGTTGGGCCTAACGGTGCGGGAAAGTCGTCCATCCTGAAGATCATGGCAGGCCTAGATGAGCCTTCTAACGGGGAGGCCCGGCTGTCCCCCGGTTACTCCGTGGGAATCTTGGAGCAGGAACCGAAACTGGACGACAGCAAGACCGTCCTCGAAAATGTGAAGCTGGGTGTGGCGGACACCATTGCCAAACTGGACCGGTACAACGAGATTTCTGAGCAGATGGCGGACCCGGACGCAGATTTTGACGCGCTGCTGGCGGAGATGGGGGAACTACAAACCCAGATTGACGCGGCCGACGCGTGGGACCTGGATTCCCAGTTGGGTCAGGCCATGGACGCTCTGCGGTGCCCGCCGGGGGACACGCCGGTGGATGTTCTTTCCGGTGGGGAAAGGCGCCGCGTTGCGCTGTGCAAGCTGCTGCTGGAAGCCCCCGACCTGCTACTGCTTGATGAGCCGACGAACCACTTGGACGCGGAATCCGTCCTCTGGTTGGAACAGCACTTGCAGCAGTACAAGGGCGCCGTCATTGCGATCACGCACGACCGCTACTTCCTGGACCATGTTGCGGAGTGGATTGCCGAGGTCGACCGCGGCCGCCTGTATCCCTACGAGGGCAACTACACCACCTACCTGGAAGAAAAGCAGCGCCGACTGCAGGTCCAGGGGAAGAAGGACCAGAAGCTGGCGAAGCGGCTGAAGGACGAATTGGAGTGGGTCCGCACCTCACCGAAGGGCCGGCAAGCGAAAGCTAAGGCTCGGTTGGAGCGCTATGAGGAGATGGCGGCGGAAGCGGAGAAGACCCGCAAACTGGACTTCGAAGAGATCCAGATTCCGCCCGGACCGCGCCTCGGTTCCGTGGTCATTAACGCGAAGGACCTGCAGAAGGGCTTCGGCGACCGGGTCCTGATCGACGGCCTGGACTTCTCCCTGCCACCCAACGGCATTGTTGGTGTTATTGGTCCGAACGGCGTGGGGAAAACAACCCTGTTCAAGACCATTGTTGGTTTAGAGGACTTGGACCAGGGCGACCTGGATATTGGGGAGACCGTTCAGATTTCCTACGTCGACCAAAACCGCGCTGGCATTGACCCGAGCAAGCCGTTGTGGGAGGTCGTTTCAGACGGCAACGACTTCATTGAGGTTGGCAACGTCGAAATGCCATCCCGCGCTTACGTGTCCGCTTTCGGTTTCAAGGGTGCTGACCAGCAGAAACCGGCGGGCGTCCTGTCAGGCGGGGAACGCAACCGACTGAACCTGGCGTTGACCCTGAAGCAGGGCGGCAACCTGCTGCTACTTGACGAACCCACGAACGACTTAGATGTGGAAACGCTCGCTTCCCTGGAGAATGCGCTGCTGGAGTTCCCCGGCTGCGCGGTGGTGGTCACGCACGACCGTTGGTTCCTGGACCGTGTCGCCACCCACATTTTGGCGTGGGAGGGGACTGAGGACGAGCCCGCTAAGTGGCACTGGTTCGAAGGTAACTTTGAGGCTTATGAGAAGGACAAGGAAGCCCGCCTGGGTCCCGAAGCCGCCCGCCCCAAGGCAGCCACTTACCGCCGCTTGAGGCGCGACTGAACCAGGACGGGGGGACGCTGCCCCGGCCGGCAACAGCCGGGGAGCACTCCCGACGGCCAGGGCGGCGGTCGCCTGACAAGTTGGTGCTTTCGTGGAGGCAGACGTGAACCAGAGGCTTTCCGTGTCGCAGATGCGGATCTTGGCTTGGGTGGCGTGGCTGACAGCCATTGGCCTGGAGCTATTCGTTGTCCTCTGGGTCCTGCCGCAGGGCAGTCACCGTATTTGGCTGCTGAACCTGCTGATTCCTACGGGAATGCTGGCGGCTGCAGGTAGCCTCTTGTGGCGCCGCGCCGAAGCGTCCCGGGTCCTGGCCACTACGGGTCCCGGGTGGGCCGACTTCGGCGGGCATGGCTGGCGCAGTCGACTCCGGCGGCAGATTGGGCCGGTGATGACAGTGCTAGCTTTCTTACCCCTATCCGTGCTGGTGCTGTTTGACCGCAAACTCAGCGGGAAGCAGCGCCTGTTAGCTGGCGGCCTGGGCCTAGCGATTTTGACCTTGAGTGTTGCGGTGTCGTTTCCTTTGGATCCTGGGTCTACCCGCGACCAGCGCGCCGCAGAGAAGAGCCTGGTCCGCGAACTGACCGGAAAGAACAAGGTTTACTGGGTGGAAGGCGAATCCCTGTTCCACCTGTGCCCCGAAGCGTTGGAAGCCCGGGGCGTTGCCTCCACCGCCGACAACGCTTCCGCCGACGCGTCGGATGCTTTGGCCCCCGGTGGGGAGGCGGCAGAAGATCAGCCGAGACAAGACCAGCTGAGCGAAATCCAATCGGGCAGTGTCAAAGCCGCCCACAAGGCAGGGATGCGACGATTGACCAGCACTTGGCAGGCGGAGGCCCTGAACCATTGTGGTTACACAACTGAACAGGTCGATGCCGTCTTGGCCGCCGGGGACTTCTGACAGCAATCAGCGCCTGACCAATCTGCTCCCGTGCCCCATGACCGCCCTCGTGCCCCGATACCTTTCTCGGTGAGGGCGACGCCAAGCTCCCGGGAGCCCTGCCCCGCGCGGAGCCCCCACCGCACTGGCGCGGCCGCAAAACCAGCGACATGATCCTTGCGCTTATTCGCCCCGTTTGTCCACTCCTGTGAACGGCAGGGTGAACAGCGGCAATAGGCTCTATCCTTGGGGCATGGACAAAGACGTGAATTACGATCAGCTCTCCCGCTTGGCGGACCTGAACGGGGTCGCAACCTTCTTCTGGGACTGGGTTGGCAACCAGGTGCAAGTTTCCGCAGACACGCTTCTGAAGACACTGAAAGCCCTGGGCCTGCCTGTGACCAGCGATTCGGGGGACGAAGAGATCGCGGACGCCATCCGCGTCACTGAAGACCGGCCGTGGCTACAGACCCTGCCGGACGCGCTGGTTTGCCGGAAGGGGGATTGGCGCGACTTCTGGGTGCATGTTGATGACGGCCAGCAGGTCAGCGTCTGGTTCCAGTTAGAGGACGGGTCCAGTGGGTCCCTGAATCAGTTGGACCGCCCTGTCCCGCCGCGTGAGGTTGAGGGAACCCTGCGCGGGCGCGCCACGTTTGAGGTTCCTGGGACTCTCCCCCTGGGCTACCACCGCCTGTTCGCCAGCGTCGACGGGGGCCCGGCAGTCAGCGCCCCACTGATCGTGGTGCCGCAGCGTCTGGACCCGACTGTGCTGCATGGGGACAAACGGTTCTGGGGTATCAACGCGCAAGCCTACTCCGTGATGACCCGCGACTCTTGGGGTGTTGGGGACGCCGCGGACTTGGGTGATTTGGTTGCCGTCACCGCGCAGAAGGGCGCCGACTTTGTTCTGGTGAACCCCGTGCATGCCGTGGAAACGGTGACCCCGATGGAGAACTCGCCTTACCGGCCGGTTTCCCGCCAGTGGCATAACATCACCTATATCCGGCCTGAGGACATTCCTGAATACAGCAAGCTGCCTGACGGGTGCCGCGACCAGATAGAAGACTTGCGCAAAACCGCGCAGGACCCGCAGGCCCTGCTGTTAGACCGCGAAATGTCGTGGGCCGCGAAGCAGCAGGCGTTGAAACTGATTTTCGATGTGCCCCGGTCGATCCGCCGCCAAGCCGCGTTCGACTCGTTCTGCTTGGATGGCGGGGCAGGGTTGGACAACCATGCGTTGTGGTCGGCGCTAACCGAAGAGGTTGGCACCACGGACCTGCCCCCCGAATATCGGGACAAGAACTCGGAAGCGGTAGCCCAATTCGCTGCCACCCACGAAGCGGAGATCGATTTCCACAAGTGGTGCCAGTGGATTGCTTCCACCCAATTGCAGCGGCCGAATAGGCTGGCCCGCGACTTGGGGATGGATGTGGGTGTCATGGCTGACCTGGCTGTCGGCATTCACCCGGAAGGGTCGGAGGCCTGGGCGCATCCTGACATTTTCGCGAAGGACGTTTACGTCGGTGCCCCGCCGGACATGTACTCCCAGCAGGGGCAGACTTGGGCCCAACCCCCTTACTTGCCGTCCGCGTTGGCGGCGTCCGGGTATGAGCCGTTCCGGCAAGTGATTAAGAATGCGCTCTCCCTGTCCGGGGCCTTGCGGATTGACCACATTTTGGGCCTGTTCCGCCTCTGGTGGTTGCCCGCTCATGGTTCCCCTGCGGATGGTACTTACGTCTATTTCGATCATGAGGCCATGGTCGGTGTCCTGCTGTTGGAAGCGGCCCGGGCGGATGCAATCCTGATTGGGGAAGACCTGGGAACCGTGGAACCGTGGGTGCGCGAATACTTGGCGCAGCGCGGGATCCTGGGGACTTCTGTCCTCTGGTTTGAGAAGGACCATGAGGGTTGGCCCCTGCATCCTGAGCAGTACCGCCGCGACGTTTTGGCTACCGTGAACACGCATGACCTGCCACCAACTGCCGGCTACCTGTCGGGTGCGCAAACCACCCTGCGCGACAAGTTGGGGTTGCTGGTGGACCCGGTGGAGGACGTGCGGGCCCAAGATGCCCAGGAGCAGGAACGCATGAAAGTGCGCCTGACCGATCATGGTTTAGATTCCGAGGACGAGCTTATGGAGTCCCTGCACCGCTACGTGTGCCGCACCCCTTCACGTTTGGTTGCAGCCGCACTGGTGGATGCGGTGGGGGAGGCCCGCCCGCAGAACCTTCCGGGAACTGAGGATGAGTACCCGAACTGGCGCGTGCCGCTAGCTGATGGCAGTGGCGAGCGTGTGTTCTTGGAGGACCTGATCGAGGACGACCGGTTCGACCGACTGTTCCAAGTCATGCAGGAAGAAATCGGGTAACCCCCATTCGGGGGCTCCAGAAGAGGGGCTGTTAGGCGCGGCTGGCGTCGCCAAGTGCGGTGCCAGCCGCAACAATGGTGCCGGGGGCTGGTGCGCCGGTCAGTGCGCCCTCCATGATGGTGAGCAGCAGTAGGGGGTCAAACCCTTCAGCGCTGGACCCGGCCACATCCCAAGCGATAATGGGGTCGCCCTGTTCTACGAGGGCCCCTTTCTCGAGGAGGGTTTCAAAGAACGTTTCGTTGGTGCCCTGCGTTTCAAGGCCCAAATGGACCAGAACCCCGAACCCTTCGCGGGAGCGGACAACAAAACCATGCTTTTTCAGGGCGATTAGTTTCCCCCGAATGGGCGCGCCAATGCGAAGCCTGCCGTCGTCCCCGCAAGACACGGGCGGCAGCACTTGAAGGGCAATGCCGGGCCCCATCATTTGTGAGGCAAAAACGGGGTCCGGCACGCTTGTCACATCTTGCACAATCCCGGGGGCAGGGGAAGCAACCGGAACTGCAGAAGACTTAACGGCAGACAATCTAGTGGCTGGCAACTGCTTGAGTGTTCGGGTGGCTAGGAGTTCAGACCGTTGATGTCCGCCGCCAAGTCGTCAGCCGTGGGCCCAACAACCACCTGGACGGTTGACTCAACCTGCACCACGCCGAAGGCACCAGCTTTCTTCAGTGCTTCTTCGCTCACTTTGGCGGGGTCAACTACCTCTACCCGCAGCCTTGTCAGGCACGGTTCCACCATCTCAACGTTTTCGGGTCCACCAAGGCCCTGCAAGATTTCTTGGGCTTTAGACAAAGTTCCCTCCTTCGGAGAAGTCCGTTCTATTCGAAGTTAGCACGCGTGCCTTAGACCGCGGGGTAAAGGTGAGCATCGCCCCAGTGCGATGTGGGAGCGCTTCCTCACACCTTCCTCCGCCAGGTGGCGGGAGCGCAGAAGGAGTAGGAAAGAGGCCGGGGAGACCCCCGCAGTTCACTGCGTGAAGTCTCCCCGGCCCCGGTTGCTGGTCCTGCTTGAATGTGGGCTGGAGCCACATGCTCGGCTGGTTAGGCGCGTTGGGCGTTCAGCATCCTCTCCGCATCGGAGCGGCCTTCAATCACTAGGCGGCGCAGCGAATCCGGCCGTTCCTGGTGGCCTTCCAACCAGTCGGTGGCTAGGGCGACAATGTTGAGTTCCGGCACGTAGCCCACCAGGGGCAGCGGATCCATCACTGTGACCAGGCGCCCCGCAATCTGGAACGTGTGGTGGTCCCACACGTGGACCAACTGGTCGAAGTAGGGGCGCACGTAACGCACGTACTCCAACGGGTTAGTGGTCGCATGCGCCCAGAAGCCCGCGGCCATCGCCCAGCGAGTGTCGTTCGGGATAGACGTGTCATGCATAATCGCATCCCATGTTTTCTGCCGCACCGCGTCCGAATCAATGGTGGCCCGGGCCTGAGCCGCGTTTTCCTCACCCGTCAAAGTGGGGTCCGCCTGCAGTTGTTTAGCGATCTCCTTTTCACCAGCAAGCCCGCCACGAACCAGAGCGAACAGGAACTGCCAGGCCAAATCCACCCCCACGCTCAGCCCTTCAGCGAAGCCGGTGCTGCCGCCATCGAACAGTTCCTGGATCCGCTGGTATTGGGCGCGGGTCACGGCCCGGCGGGCGAAGGCGCGGACCAGCAGCTCCTGGTAGTCGGAGCCCGGCTCGGATTGTTCCACTAGCGCTTCCAGGCCATCCGCCACCACCTGCAGTTGTGCCCCGCGGTGTGCTGGGGACACGTAGAGCGACACGGCCGTATCCACCTGACGCAGCAGCGTGGTCAGGGTTGCGACCGAATCTTCGACAGCCGCATCCCGTAAGGCGAGCGCCAAGAACTGGGTGGCAGACAACTCCCCATCCCGGGTCATATCCCAAGCCGCCCCCAGCAGCACGCGGCGGGTGAGTGCATCATCAATCTTCTCAATGTTGTCCCGCGCAAACGCGAACGAGTCCTCATCAAGACGGACCTTCGCGTACGCCAAGTCCTGATCGTTCACCAGAATCAGGTCAGGACGCGGCAGTCCCAGGGCAGCCTTCACTTCGGTGGCGCCCCCATCAACGTCCAGTTCCTCACTGAACACCCGCTCCACTTTCGTGCCGTCCTCGTTCAACGAGTACCCGGAAACAATCATCCGGTGCGGACGCAAGTCAATTTCGAAGCCAACCTGATCCGGGCTGGGAGCTTCTTGTAGGACGACCAGTTCGGAAATATTCCCGGCCGGGTCAACCTCAATCGATGGACGCAAGGTAGTGACGCCAGCCTGCTCAATCCACACCTTGGTCCAAGCGCTCATGTCCCGGCCCGAAGTGGTTTCCAGTTCAGTCAGCAGATCTTCCAGCGTTGCATTATCGAAGGAGTGCTTACTCAAATACTGGTGCAGGCCCTTGAAGAAGTTCTCCCGGCCAACGTAAGCAACCATCTGCCGCAGGACAGCGGCACCCTTCGCGTAAGTGATCCCATCAAAGTTCACTTCAACATCGTTCAGGTCCCGCATGTCCGCCTTCACGGGATGCGTGGACGGCTTCTGGTCTTGGGCTAGGCCCCATTCTTTCCGGCCCGTGAAGCCAACCCACGCGTCCTTCCATTGGGTGGCTTCAGCGGTGGCAAGGTGAGCCATGTACTCCGCGAAGGATTCGTTCAACCACAGGTCATCCCACCAGCGCATGGTGACCAGGTTGCCGAACCACATGTGTGCCAATTCGTGCAGGATCACGTTCGCCCGCTCCTCCAAATCCCAATCCGTTGGGCGGGAGCGGAACACGAACTGGTCGCGGATGGTGACCAACCCGGCGTTCTCCATGGCACCCGCGTTGAACTCGGGAACGAACACCTGGTCGTACTTTAGGAACGGGTAGGGGATGCCGTAAGCGTCCTCGAAAAACTGGAAACCGGCTTCCGTCACGTCCATGATGTTGCCCGCATCCAAGGAGGGCAGCAGCGAAGCACGAGCGTAAACGCCGAGCTCAATTTCCCGGCCGTCCGTGGAGCGGATAGTGCGGCTCTCACCCCGGTAAGGGCCCGCCAGAATTGCGGTGATATAAGTCGAAATGCGGGGGGTGGGGGCAAACCGGTAAGTGGCTTTGTCGCCCTCAATGGTTGGTTCCGGGGTGGGGGAGACAGAAAAAACCTCCCACTTCTTCGGCACCGTCACCGTGAACGTGAAAGTAGCTTTCAAGTCGGGCTGCTCAAACGTGGGGAACACGCGGCGCGCGTCCGGCACCTCAAACTGCGTGTACAGGTAGGTTTCACCGTCAGCCGGGTCGACTGACCGGTGCATCCCCTCACCCGTGTTCATGTAGTAGAAATCCGCGTCCACGACCAGCGTGTTCTGCTCCGCCAGGTCCTCCAACTGGAGGCGGTTGTCGGCGTAAGCGTCCGCGGGCAGAGGCTTGCCGTTCAAGGACATGGAGTGAACCTTCGCGGCCACCATGTCCACAAAAACGGACTTCCCCTTCTTCGCGGTGAAGGTCAGGGTCGTCTGGGAGCGGAACGTTTCCCCCTCACCATCCAAGTCAAGGGTGACGTCGTAGTTCTCTACTTGCAGGATCGCGGCACGCGTGCGTGCTTCATCCCGCGTCAAATTCAAGCCGGGCATAACAGCCTTTCTGTGCTGAGTGGTCTAGAAAATTCAGTTGATTGAAATAAGTTAATTGTTGAGGGCGAACTACCAGATGCGGACGCGATCCTCCGGGGCAATCCACAGTTCGTCACCTTCGGCGACCCCATAGTAGTCGGCGAACGCATCAAAGTTGGCTAGCACCCCGTTGCAGCGGAACTCGGCAGGGGAGTGCGGGTCAACAGCCAGCAACTGCACCGCGTAGTCGTCACGGAACTTGCCGCGCCAGATCCGCGCCCAAGAAGAGAAGAACCTTTCCGGCCCCTCCATGTCCTGCACTAGGGGCGCGTCAGTCGGGTCGGCGATACCTTGTTCTTCCAGGGCTTTCTGCCAGGCCTTCCAAGCGATGGTCAAACCGCCCAGGTCCCCAATGTTCTCCCCAATAGTCAAAGCACCATTCACCTTGTGCTCATCCCCAAGGGCAGCGGGTGAGAACTGGTCGTACTGGTCTATTAGGGCTTTAGTGCGGGCCTCAAACTCTGCCCGATCCTGGTCCGTCCACCAGTTTTTCAGTTCACCCTCAGCGTTGAACTGGCTACCCTGATCATCGAAACCGTGGCCAATCTCGTGACCAATGACCGCGCCAATGGCCGCATAGTTAACAGCATCGTCAGCCTCCGGATCAAAGAATGGGGGCTGCAAAATGGCGGCGGGGAACACGATCTCATTCATCGACGGGTAGTAGTAGGCGTTAACCGTTTGCGGGGTCATCAGCCACTCCGTGCGGTCCACCGGCCGTCCCAGTTTCGCGAATTCCCACTCCATGTCCGTTTCAGCGGCCGCCATCAGGTTGTCCACCAAAGTCTTGTCGGCACTAATCTGCAGGCCCGCATAGTCACGCGGGTTTTCCGGGTAACCAATCTTCGGCATGAAAGTCCCCAGTTTTTCCAGGGCCTTCTCCTTCGTTTCCGCTGTCATCCAATCCAAGTCTGTGATGGAATCCCGGTAAGCCTGAAGCAGGTTGTCCACCAGTTTCTGCATCTGCTTCTTGTACTCCGCGGGGAAATGGCGCTGAACGTACAGGCGCCCCATGTCGAAACCAACAACACTTTCCACCAGCGACAGGGCACGTTTCCAGCGGGGACGCATTTCCTCAGTGCCAGACAGGGTGCGGCCGTAGAAGTCAAATGCCTCTTCAGCCATCGCATCATCCAAGTAGGGGGCGAACGTGTCCGCAACCTGGCGTGCCAGCCAGTACTTCAGCGTCAACAGGTCCGTTTCCGCCCACAGGTCAGAAGCCGCCTTCATGAAGTCAGGTTGGCCAACGTTCAGGTTCTTCCCTTCCAGGCCAATCCCTAAACCTTGGTCCCACTGCGGGAAGTCGAACCCCGGATTCTCGGCCACAACCTGCGCCCAAGACCGCGGATTATTCTGTGCCTCCACGTCACGGGACTTCACCACGTCCCAATGGTGAGAGGCCAGCGCTGTCTCAAACGCCATCACCTGAACCGCTGCTTCCTGCGGGTCAGGTGTGAAGTCGATGAGTTCCAGAACTTTCGCCACGTGCTCCACGTACTTGTCGCGGTAAGCCGCGTAGTCCTCTTCACGGTAGTAGGACTCATCCGGCAGGCCCAGTCCGCCCTGCGCAAAACCCGCCACATATTTAGTGGTGTCGTTCAAGTCCGCAAACACACCCATGTGGAACCAGCCGCCAGCGCCTATCCGCTCCAAAACACCCAGCGTCTGCGCCAAATCCTGGTGGTCCGCCGCCCGGCGGATCATGTCCAGCAGCGGGGCAATTGGCGTGCGCCCTAAACGGTTCAGTTCCTCTTCGTCCATGAACTGCTGGTAGAGGACACTAATCCGCTGAGCTTCCGTGCCCGTGATTTCCCCGGCCACCGCGTCTTCCGCGATTGCCCGCGTCTGCTTCTCACTCTGGTCCCGCAATGCGAAGAAAGCGCCATCAGATGCCCGGTCCGGGGGAATCACGTGGCTGTCCAACCAAGCCCCGTTCACGTGCCTATAAAAGTCGTCCTGCGGCCTTACCTCTGGGTCCAAGTGTGTTTTCATAGCCACCATGCTAGCCCCCACCCCGCGTAGGGGCGGAAGCAGAATCACCGCGCGCTTAAAGTCCCGCTAGCGCCCAGCACCGACAGCCCCCCGCTCTGCGAACAACCGGTTAGAAGGGGGCCGTGGACACGTCGGCCGGGCCGCCGTCTTGCGGCGCTGGGGAGCGCCTGGGGGATGGGATCACCCCCAGAAAGCGCGGGTAATGCAGTTCGTGGTCTAAACCAGGCGTACCGTCTTTCCGTTGATAGGTGCGCACGGTCAGTGCGCCTTCCACAGTGATTCTGTCGCCCTTCGAAATCAACTGGGCTAAAGTCACCGCCTGCTGGTCCCAGAAGGAGGCGCTCACCCACAGCGGGTCACCCACGTCTGACCATTGGCCTGAGTCCTTATCCCGCGTTGAAAGCGTTGCATTAATCCGCAGTTGCAACACGTCCCGGAAGTCTGGGGTCTTTCGTAGTTGAGGTTCCGCAATGAACCCCGTTATCTGCGCTTGAAGCGCCATAACACCCACCACCTTTCATCCCCTCCAGTGTAAGTGTGCACTCCGACACAACAACACAAATAAGCGCAGGCTGGGGATAACCCTGTCTGTGGGCAGGCACTTGCGGCGGTTCGGGCGCGTCTGTGGGGGCTGACCGCCCAAACCCACTTTTGCGGCCGGATGTTGGGGCTTCCCTTCACAATTGTTGGCTATGCGCCCCTGGAATGTCGTATGCTTTACCCCGCGATGATCCGCTATCCACGGGGAGCATCCGGAAGAACAGGGTGAAACCAGTTTTCGCCGCCAGTAGACCCGGACGGGTTGGCCCGACACAGCCAGCAAAGAAGCGGCGCCCCATTCAAGGGGCGCAAGCGGGGTGGTACCGCGCAGCACGCCAGTGGCGGGCTTCGTCCTCGACTGAAACGAACATTGAGTCGCAGTCGCAAGGATTTGAAGATGAGCCAGGCAGAATCAAAGAAACGTTTTCCCCTGCACCGTCCCGAACTGGACGTGAACCCGAAACCGTCGTTCCCGGAAGTGGAAGCGGAAGTCCTTCAGTACTGGAAGGACGACGACACGTTCGTCAAATCTGTTGAACGCCGGCCGGCCGGGGAAAATGGGTCCAACGAGTTCGTGTTCTACGACGGGCCGCCCTTCGCGAACGGCCTGCCCCACTATGGGCACCTACTGACCGGTTACGTGAAAGACGTGGTGGGCCGCTATCAGACGATGCTTGGCCGCCGGGTGGAGCGCCGGTTCGGGTGGGACACTCACGGCCTTCCCGCGGAACTGGAAGCGGAACGCCAGCTCGGCATTGTCGACAA
>CAYFVT010000026.1:0-2825 GCA_964346705.1 uncultured Actinomyces sp.
GCCAAGGCGGGGGCGGCAATGAAGATGGACGAAAAAGCGCCGACGATGATTCCTACAAACAGTGCCAGGGAAATATCGGTCAGGGTGCCTGCCCCAAGCAGGATGGAACCAACGAACAGAATGGCGCCAACCGGAAGCAGTGCCACCACCGAAGTGTTTATGGACCTGACCATTGTCTGGTTGACACCTAGATTGACTAGTTCGGTGAAGGTGTACCGGTTCTGGTCCAGGTAACCGTTGGTTAGTTCGCGGACCTTATCGAAAACCACGACCGTGTCGTAAAGGGAATACCCCAGGATGGTGAGGAATCCAATCACGGTGGCCGGCGACACTTCAACCTGCGTTAAAGCGAAGAACCCGACCGTGATGATCATGTCATGCGCCAAGGCGATAAAAGCTGCGGCAGACATTGTCCACGAACGGAAGTAAACGGTCATAAGGACCATGACCAGCAAGACAAAGATGACGATGGATTGGATCGCCTTTTTGGATACGTCCTGGCTCCAGGTCGCCCCAACGGAGTTCGTTTGCACGTCGTCGATAGGAACGCCGTAAGCCTGGGCCAGGTCACCGCGGAGCGCAGTGGTTTCCGCGGTTGTCAGTTCTTGGGTCTGGACCCGAATGGAGTCGGTGCCCAGTTCCGATACGCGAACGTTCTCCTTGATACCTTCGTCAGCCAGCGTGTCGTAGGCAACCTGCTGACTTGCCGCCGGCGTCCCGGTCACGATGAACTGGGTGCCACCCGAGAATTCGATTGAAGGGCTTAGGCCGCGGACCAAAACCAGCAGAATAGAGACGACCATCAGGGCCGCCCCGATTCCCAGGAACAGTTTTGATCTACCAGCGATGTTGTAGGAACGTTTTCCGGAATAGAGCTCATTGCCCCACTGAGAGAAACTAATCATTGTTTTCCTCCTGGGAGGTTTCTACCCGCGTGTTTTCGTCTGGTGCGTCTTCGTCGGGGGTGTTCGTATCCGGGGCGCTGACTTCTTGGGCTGCCTTTTGACGTTCAAGCCGGCGCTTTTCCGCTACCGACAACCCGCTTGGTACGCCCACTAACTGTTTGACGGGTTTCGGCTTGGACGTGGTACGGTCCGACTTCTTGCCGCCACCATCACTCAGGGCGCCTCGGCCCCCAGCTTCCGCTCTGGAGGTGGGCTGTGAGGAGCGCATCCGGCCACGGCCCTGGTAGGCTGCGCCACCACTGGCACCCAGGTGAGTTGGAGCCAGCCCAGACAGGGGATGTCCCCCACCAAAGAAACGGGTCTTGGTGAGAAGCGACAGCATGGGGTGCGTGAACATGAACACGACTACCAGGTCCACCACCGTCGTGATTCCTAGGGCGAAAGCGAAGCCTTGAACCCCGCCAACGGCAAGGACATAAAGGACCGTTGCCGCCACAATGTTCACAGCGTCCGAAATGAGGATGGTGCGGCGGGCCCTGCGCCACCCGTCCTCTACCGCTATCGTCAGCGGACGACCATCCCGCACTTCGTCCCGGATTCGTTCAAAGTAAACAATGAAAGAGTCCGCGGTGAAGCCAATAGCAATCATCAGACCAGCAACGCCGGGAAGCGAGAGTCGGAAGCCCATTCCCCACGACAGCAGCGTCACCACCAGGTAGGTGAGTGCGCCTGCAACCAGCAGGGAGCCGGCCGACAGAAGTGCCAACCCGCGGTACTGCCACACCATGTACAGGACGACCAGGATCAGGCCTATCAAACCTGCCCACAGCCCCTTTTCCAGGTGGTCAGACCCAAGGGTGGCGGAGATCTGCTGTTCAGACTGGACCTCAAAGTTCAGTGGCAACGAACCGAACTGCAGTTGGTTGGCTAAAGCCTGCGCTTCCGCGGGACTAAAGTCCCCAGTGATTTCGGCCTGTCCAGTCAGAATGGGAGCATTCATGCTGGGGGCCATGATCACGTTGCCATCCAGAACGATGGCGAACCGGTTCCGGGTCGCATCAGTCTGCATAAAGTCGTAAAGACGCTGGGATGAGTCAGCAAAGGCCTTAGTGCCCTCTTTGTCCAGTTCCAATGAAACGCTGTACTGGCCAGTCGGCTGTCCCGTCGGGCTGGAAGCCATGCCGGCGACGGCTGACTTCAGGTTTGTCCCCTCAACATCGACCGGTCCCAAAATGTACTTGGCGTCGCCGTCAACACCGCACGCAACCAGGACTTCTTCGGGATTGTCGGCGCGGTCACCGGTCAAATTTGCTGGATCAAGGCAATCGAGCATGAAAAAGTCTAGGACGTCCGCTTCACTGATCCACGCCGGGTCGGAGTTGTTCTCCGGAGTCCCGCTAGGCTCAGTCGAAATGACCCCATCCTGGTCCGCGTCGGCAAGGGCCTCTGCCAGTTCCTGTGGGCTGGCGTCCGCGAAGTCGTCGTCGTCCCCACTTTGAGCGAACTGGCTGGAATCCAACGGCTGCGGACCATCAACCTGCAAGACAGGGCGGAAACGCATGGTGGCAGAGGACCGGACCAAGTCCAAAATGTTCTCATCCGCCTCCCCCGGGATTGCAACAACAATGTTGTTGGTGCCAAGGGTGGAGATTTCCGCTTCAGCAACCCCGGAGGCGTCCACACGCTGCCGGATGATGCCGATCGCTTCATTCATGTCCTCTTGCGTCACCGCGCGATCCTCGGCACCCTCCTGCAGTTTGGGGGTCAGGATTAGCTGGGTTCCCCCCTCCAGGTCAAGCGCGAGCTTCGGTGTCAGAGACACCTGCTGGGTGAAGTGCCCAACAAGCAGGGCGATGACACCCAAGGCGGTGAATACAGCCAGGGTGATCAATGGCCGGGCAGGCCTATTCTTTTTTTGTG
>CAYFVT010000026.1:2925-16756 GCA_964346705.1 uncultured Actinomyces sp.
GAAGTGGGACCAGAAGCCCGAAGGGTGCTTACTTACCCTCTTCGTCATCATCCGGTGTGATGACGTCCGTTTCCTCAACCTCCGCCGACAGGAAATCTTGCCCACCGCTGGATGTTTCTACGACGTCCTCATCAATCTGGAGGGCCTCGAAAGGCGGCTCCTCCACAGAACGGATCGCCCGGATCACCCAGTAAGTTTCTTCCCCTGACGGAGTTTCCAGAATGATGACGTCACCGTCCTGGTCAACGTAGCGTCCGAAGAAGCCGGAATAGGTTTGCACCCACGCGCCCGGCACAAGCTGTTCTTCCAGCATTTGCTTTTGTGCGTCCTGCCGTTTCTGCTGTGACCTTTTCGCGAACGTGTTCATCACGAAGAAAACCAGTAGCAGGATCACCATAAATAGGATGATTTCAATACCCACGCGACTATCCTCTTTCCCTGGGCTTGGGGCTCCGCCCAATGCAGTCTAGGGTACCCGTGGTGTTGGGGCTAACCTCCAGGGGGAAACTATGCCTCAAATAACGGATCAACCTGGGGTGGGGTCAACCCCAGGTGCTGCCACGCTTTAGTGGTGGCAACGCGCCCGCGGGGCGTGCGCATCAGGAAGCCTTGGCGCACCAGGTACGGTTCCGCGACGGTCTCCAGCGTTTCCGCTTCCTCAGCTACCGTCTGGGCCAAGGTGGACAAGCCTACCGGGCCGCCCGCGAAGTTCAGGCAGATCGCATCTAAGACGGCGCGGTCAAGACGGTCCAAGCCCAAGCTGTCGACCTGAAACAAAGTGAGGGCCTTGTTCGCAGAGTCGCTGGTGACCTCCGTAAACCCCGAGACCTGTGCGTAGTCCACGACGCGGCGCAGCAGGCGGTTAGCTATGCGTGGGGTGCCCCGGGAGCGCGATGCGATCTCCTTCGCGGCAGCATCTTTCAGGGGCGCTTCCAGCAGGCGCGCGCTGCGGGTGACTACCTTCTGTAGGTCGTCCGCTGAGTAGAACTCAAGGTGCGCCGTGTAACCGAACCTGTCGCGCAGAGGTGCTGGCAGCAGTCCGGAGCGCGTTGTCGCCCCAATGACTGTGAACCTGGGCAGTGTGAGCGGGATCGACGTGGCGCCCGGTCCCTTGCCCACAATAATGTCGACTCGGAAGTCCTCCATTGCTAAATACAGCATTTCTTGGGCAGTGCGGGCTAGGCGGTGGATCTCATCAATGAAGAGGACGTCCCCCGGCTGCAGGGCGGACAGTATGGACGCCAAATCGCCAGCGTGCTGTATTGCTGGGCCCGAGGTGAGGCGCAGGGAAGCCCCCATTTCCCCCGCAATGATCATCGCCAGGGTTGTCTTCCCAAGTCCCGGGGGGCCGACCAGCAGCACGTGATCCGCCGGCTCACCCCGCCCCCGCGCAGCGTCCAGAAGGACGCTGAGCTGGCCGCGTACGGCTGGCTGGCCAATGAATTCGTTCAGGCTGCGCGGCCTTAGGGCTGCTTCGGCGGCCCGTTCCAGTTCGTCCGCGTCCGGGGCGACGAACTGAACTGACGGGTCATCAGATAGATGTTCCAAGGCCGCCCCCTAGCTGTGCCAGTGCCGCCCGCAGCAGGCTTTCAGTCGTATGGTCCTCAGTGGCCAGGTCGGCCACTGCTTGCTTCGCGGTGGCTGCCGGCCACCCTAACTGGCTCAGGGCCGCTTCAACGGAGTCCGCGACCTGAGAGGATCCAGCGCTAGGCGTCGGAGCTGCAGGCAGGACGGCTGCACCCAGCTTGTCCCCAATTTCCAGCACCATACGTTGAGCAGTCTTTTTGCCCACCCCGGGGATCAGCATCAGCTTTTTCAGGTCTTTTTCTGTTACAGCTGCGCGCAGACCGTCTGTGCCCAAAACATCTATGGCGGCAAGTGCAAGTTTAGGGCCGATTCCGGCCACGGTCATCAGGGTTTGGAAGGTTGCCTGGTCCGCGTCTTGCAGGAAGCCAATCAAAGTCAAAGCGTCCTCACGCACCACCAGGTCCGTGTGCAAAATGAGGACACCTTCCCCATCCAAGTGCTGTCGGTAGTTGGCTACCACCGACGGGGGTACCTGGACCTTGAAGCCCACCCCCGACACTTCCAGGACCAGCCAGTCCAGGCCCTGGCCCACCACTGGGCCACGCACCGAAGCGATCATGCTTCCCCTTCACCTTACGATCCGAACCCGCGGAATTGTGACGCGGAGTTGTGATTCGGATTTATGGTCCGGACTTATGATCCGGAGCGGAGTTTAGAACTATTGTACGGTAACACCGGTCTTGACTGTACTCCAAGGCCCCGACACTTAGGCTCTCAGTCTTAAGGCGGACTGCGGAGCCCGGACCTTTAGGGACGGGGTCAGCCAGCTAGCCGCCCCGCAGCCGCGGGTCCACAGCTCCCCGCCGGCGCTGTGCGGCCTGCGCTTGGGCCCAAGCCTTCTGTGCGGGCGTTAGTTGCTGCTTAGTGGAGACCCCACCGGACAGGGTGACCTCCACGGCGGAATCGCTGCCCTGCCCCAACAATCCGGTCCCCTTCCAGCCGTGGCAGATCGCGATCGCTAGTGCGTCAGCTGCGTCGGCGGGTTTCGGTGGCCCAGGCAGGTGAAGTATTCGGGCGACCATGTGTTGCACTTGCGACTTGGAGGCGCGGCCGGACCCGGTTACAGCAGCTTTCACTTCGGAGGGCGTATACACGGCCAGGGGCATTTTCCTTTTGCCGACCTCAGCCATGGCTGCACCCATAACCTGGGCGGTCGTCATAACTGACTGCAGATTGTCGTGCGTAAAAATGCGTTCGATCGCAACAACGTCTGGCTGGAACTTCTCCAGCGCCTCCCCGATGGCCCGGGCAATGGAACTGAGCCGAAACTGGGCTGCCAGGCTGGCATCGGTGCGCGCGACATCCACGCTGACCAGTGTGGCGCGCCGTGAGCTGTCAACTTCCACGACCCCCAACCCGCAGCGCGTCAGGCCGGGGTCTATCCCCAGAATCCGCACGTTCCTCAGCTTCCCCTGGCTTGGGTGCCCGGCCTAGTCCTCTTCCTCCAGCTCCGCCCGAACAGAGTCGGACAGCGACATGTTAGCGAACACGTTTTGCACGTCGTCAACGTCTTCCAGCGCGTCCAGCAGCGCCAGCACCTTTTTGGCGCCAGCCTTGTCCATGTCAACCTCAGTTGACGCCTGGAATTCCACTTCGGCTGAGTTGTAGTCGACACCGGCCGCCTGCAGCGCAGAGCGCACGTCGACTATGTCCGTCGCCTCACAAGTCACGAAGTAGAGGTCCCCTATGCGTTCAATGTCCTCAGCGCCCGCTTCCAATGCGACCTCAAACAGCTCGTCCTCGTCCAACCCTTCGGCGGGAACCTCGACACTGCCTTTGCGGGAAAATAGGTACGCAACGGAGCCTGGGCCGGCTAGAGAGCCACCTGAGCGGTTCAGTGCCAGACGGACCTCCGAGGCTGCACGGTTCTTATTGTCCGTCAGACATTCGATCAGCACCGCCACCCCGCCGGGTGCGTAGCCTTCGTACATTATGCTCTCGTATTCGGCGCCCCCGGCTTCCGTGCCGGAACCACGCTTCACGGCCCGCTCAATGTTGTCGGCAGGTACGGAGCTTTTCTTAGCTTTCTGAATGGCGTCAAACAGTGTGGGGTTCGCATCAGGGTCAGGGCCCCCGACCCGCGCAGCGACTTCAATGTTCTTAACTAGGCGAGCAAACAGCTTGCCCCGTTTAGCGTCGATAACCGCTTTCTTGTGTTTGGTTGTGGCCCACTTTGAGTGACCTGCCATTTCAGAAATACCCCCTCAGGTTCAATGCGCTGCTGATCTTACCAGGGGTTCGAGGGCGGGCCTGCCTGGGGGCCCCCGCTGGCCGCTCAGCTCAGGCGCTGATGTGGGGGACGGACCCGTCCCAGCCGCGCGCCCACGCGGCGATCAGCTCCGGCAGTTCGCGGGGGTAGAACACCTGCCCCGGGTCCGGCTCCTCAAGATCGGCCGTGCTGAACCACCTGAGTTCGTCCAGGGCCTGCTGCTCCGTTTCGCTTAATTTGGCGGGCCGAACACGCGGCCGCCGGCCAGCAATCCGGGTAATGAAGAACGTTTCATCCTGTATCGCTGTTCCGGCAGCGAAATGGAACCGGCCCGTCCTAGTCGCGACAGGGCCTTCAAGATGCCCCGGCGGGATCTGCAGTCCCGTTTCTTCGGTTAGTTCCCGAGCGGCTGCCTCGCGTGCGTTTTCCTTTTCCCCGATTCCGCCTCCCACCGCGAACCAGAAAGCGTGGCTGGGGTCGCCCAGGTCATGGCCGTGAACAAGAAGGGCGTTGCCGCCCTCGTCTATGACCACGACGCGCGCTGCGGCACGCCTTGGATAACCGTTCGCGTCCGGCTTCCAGTCACCGCCCAAATGCGTTGCCGGCTTCACCTGTCTGGGCCCGCCTGGTCATAGCTCCATTCTGAAGATGAAGCTGAATCAGAGCCGGGCCCCGCAGCGTGGCCCCTGTCGCGGCTTGGGCCTTGGCCGCTGGCTTGCTGGGCGAAAGCGTATTCGCGTCCCAGGTCAAGGTATGAGTCTCGGTGGGCTTGCAGCGTTCCCAGCGTTTTACGTGCCGTGTGCAGTTGGGCTGCGCTCGGCGGGGTTTCTTCCATGCGTGTTTGCCCCAACCCGAGCCTTCCGGCCTCCCGCAGGTAGCCACGCACAGATTTCTGGGCGGGTCTGCCCACGCGTTTCGCCCATTTGTTAGCGTGTTTTCGCCCCGGCCTGGTTGCCACCATTTCTACTTCTTCGCCACTAATCCAACCGGTCGCCATGTAGGGGGCCAACCCTTGGCGAACTAGGGGCAGCTGCCGGCGGGGCTGGCGCAGCACCCAAATGAACCAGGTCAGGAAAATGGGTAGTTCCACCAGGAAGTAGGCCAGCAACCAAAAGGCTCCTAGCAGGGCGAAGCCGTTCCACATGGCGTGTATTAGGACCGCCAGAAGGAACCCGGCACCCATCCGCCATGTCCACCCCCAAACGGTTCGGGCCCTCATTATGGCGAGCGCGATGAACAGTCCAGTGAAGGAGGTTGCCATGGGGTGCACGAAGGGGCTGAGGACGGCCCGCCCCATTATCGTCAGCCCCAGGGGGACGGACCCTTCTGAGTGGGCGGTGACGAAGTAGAGAATGTTCTCAACGAAAGCGAAGCCAGCACCGACCAGGGCCCCAACGATTAGGCCGTTGCTTCTTGAGCTCAGGAACTTCCACGCCAGCAGCAGGGTGAGCAGGGCGCCCGCACCTTTGAACAGTTCTTCAGCTAGGGGGGCCACTACCACCGCGGTGAGCGTTTGCGCGTCTTCGACGTCACCCAGTGTGTACACCAGGTCCGTTTCGATGGCGCCGTTCACGATTCCCGCAATGGTAGTTGCTACGCCCGCCCCCCAAAGGAGGGCGACAACATGGAAGCGCCACGGCAGCGGGGCGACGCGATCCGTCCACAGCAGGATCGAGGTGACTAGGACCAGGGGGATGAGGGCGAGCAGGGCGAACCCTCCCGCTTTGGCGGGACCCGCGTCTGCTAGGAAGAAGGCGCTGGCAAGGATCAGACCGCTAAGGGAGACCGCTAGGATCGCAATTTCTTCACCGGACAGGCCACCAAGATGCAGGCGCCAGCGCCCCTTTGGCTTGGCGTCTTCAGCTCTGGTCAGGAATGGGCGTGCGTCCGCGAAATCCGCCCCGGTCGCGGTGTCTTGGTAGCCTTCCCGGGAGCGGGCTTGCGCGCCCAGCCGGTACCGTTGCCATGCGGGTGTGGGATCAGATTCCGGCATCGAAGTCGACTTTTTCTGGCAATGGGGCCCGCCCAGCCAAGCGGAAGGAACGGGCTACCCTGGCCTGTCTGAGTTTCCTGACGCTCCTCACGTCCTGGTTGTGGACGGTGCGCAGCACTTTCACCTTGTAGCGCGTGTCCGCGAGGGTTTTCAGGCTGGCTTGCGCCAGGGGGTCGTCATTCAGGTCGCTGCGGACCTGGGCGGTTAGGACTTCCCTGAGCGTCTCAGATAGGGCTGACTCCGCGGCAAGCCGTTCTTCTACCAGTTGGGCGGCGGAGGCAGCCTCATCCGACGGGTCGTGCCCGGATGCCCGGGTGAAGTTGGAGTTCAATCCGTCCGTGGCTAGGCCGTCCTCCGCCAGCTCTAAACAGACGGCCGCCGCGGAAGCGACACTGCGACGCGCGTGTTCATCCAACGCGGGAAACGCAGCCAGCTGAGTGGCTTCAGCGGCCCGCTTCACCAGAGCGATCTCCAGATTCTGCCTTGAAGCGAGCACCCGGCGGTGCAGTCGGTCGATCCTTTTCGCTGAGCGCAGCAGAACAGCGACCGCCCCTGCAAGTACCAGGACGGCGCCCAGCAGCAGCCAAAACAAGGCAGACACGTTAGGTTCCCTTCACGTTGTTCCCCTTGGAAAACTTGTCCCGCAGCCCCTCATAGAGGGTCCCAGTGGTTTGGCTTGCACCCCATTCAATTACCGCCTCATAGACGGCAAGGATTTGGGTGGCAACGCTGCCCCAGTCAAACACTGCTGCGCGCCGTGCGCCTGCGGTGGCCAACTCTTCGCGCCTTGCCGGGTCAGCCAGAAGCGCGTTCACGGTGCGGGCTAAGTCTTGGCCGGAGCCGTTGCGAAAAAGGGCGCCCGCCTTCCCCTCGTCTAACACAGCGCGGAATGCTGGTATGTCAGAGGCAACCACGGAGGCGCCCGCTGCCATACCCTCAACCAGGACGATCCCGAATGATTCCCCGCCTGTTTGGGGGGCAACGTAAACGGTAGCCCCCCTCAACAGCCCGGCCTTCTCAGCGTCGGAGATCTCCCCAAGAATTTCCACGTTGTCTGGGTTGGCCTTCTGGAAGCCCTCCAATTGCGGGGAATGTCCGCGGCCGGCCACCAAGATCCGGGCCTGCGGGTGCTTCGCAAGAATGGCTGGTAACGCTTCGATGAACACGGGGAGCCCTTTGCGGGGTTCGTCCAGTCTTCCCAGGAACACAATGGTTGGCTGCTGCTGGCTGCCAGCCCACCGGGGGTCGGGTTCTGCATTCTTGAAGGTATCCGTGAACACTCCGTTTGGGATGATCACAGAGTCCCCGCCATGGTGCTCAGTTAGGGTGCGGTGAGCTTCACCCGAAACGGCGATGCGTGCTGACAGACGCTCTAGAAGTGGTGCAACCAGCCCGGAAGTGGCGCTGCGAATGCGCGAGCGGTCCATGGCCGAATGGAACGTTCCCACCGTGGGGGTTTCCGCCCCGCGCAAGGCGAGCATTCCGAGTGATGGCGTGCCCGGCTCATGAATGTGGAGCACATCGAAGTCGCCCTCTTCCAACCACTTCCTTGTTTTGTTCGCGGCCCCCGGCCCGAAAGCGAGGCGAGCTACAGAGCCGTTAAACTTGATTGGTACGGACCGCCCCGTGGTGGTTAGCCACCCCGGCCCGTCTGAGAGTGTGCCGGGGGCGAGGACGGAGACGTGGTGGCCGCGGGCGCTTAGCTCTTCAGTCAGGTCGGTGATGTGCGCTTGGACGCCTCCGGGGGCGTCGAATGAATAAGGACAAACGATGCCTATCTTCATGCTGCTACACGCCTTCCTCGCGGGCTGCTCGCTCCCGCGCGCGCCGCAGGCGCTCTGGGTCCAGGTCTGCTACGAACACTTTCTGCATCATATGCCAGTCCACCAGGTGCTGGTCCATGGCTGGCTTTAGGGCATGGACCCATTTCCGTGTCCACTCTTCGACTAGTGCGCCCCCCTGCAAGCCTTCCGGTGGCGGTATGGGGTCTGTGAAGTGGGCGTAGATCTGCCACCTGCCCCGGTGGCGGCGGTAAGAGATGTGGCCGGCAATCAACGGTCGCCCCAGACGGTGCGCCAGGGCCGCGGGGCCGGCAGCAACCAGGGCGCGGCTGGCCCCAAGTTGGACTTCCACTCCGGTTCCGGAGATGTCGCGGTCTGCCAGCAGGGGGACCAGCAGGGACCTGCCCCGTGCACGGTCGACCAGCTGCTCAAAGACCTTCTCCCCCGGTCCCACTCCGATTATCTCCATGCCGAGTTCGCCCCGGAACTCAACGAATTGGTTGAACAGGTCTTCCGGTTCCAGCTTTTCAGCGACCGTCAGTATTTTGCCGTAGTTCTGGCAAAACCAGGCTCCCGCCAGGTCCCAGTTCCCGGAATGCGTCAAAGCTAGGATCACGGGACCATCGCGCATTAAATCTTTCGTTTGGCTGGCCTGGTGATAGACGCATGCTTCGCGGATTTGCTGCCGCGACCATGCGGGCAACGTGAACTGTTGGACGAATGCCCGGTAGTAGCTCCTGAGTCCCCGTAAAACCATGATGGCCGGCACTTTTTCGCCTCGGAACTGCTCGTAGTTGCGCCGCAGTTGCTTCACCGACGGCGGTTGCGTAGCCCAGACTGTTACGGCTGCAACATCAGCGATCCCGTAAAGCAGCGGGAGCGGGACCTTTGGCAGCACTTTCCAGGCTGCCCTGAAAATGTTTGCCGTGTTCACCCGGGCTCCCTCAATGCTCTAGCTGTGAATGCAATCCGCTGAATCACGGTTATCAGAGACCCGACGGCGACCAGCAGGATGCCTACCGTGTAAAACCATTCAGACAGTCCGAAGCCAGTAATGAATGCTCCGACTAGGCCTACGATCAGGCGGTCCGTGCGTTCGGCTACCCCCACGGTTGCCGCGACCCCCAGGGTTTCTGCGCGGCTGCGCGCATAAGGGACTGCCCCGATAAGGCACATGCTGGCGATCCCAGCCCCGATCGCGACTGTGCGGGCTGGGGAAGGTGAGAAGCCAACGACCGACCACCAGAGCAGGCTGCCGAACACGAAGCCATCCGAAATCCGGTCCATGGTCGAATCAAGGAAGGCCCCAAACCGGGTCCCCTGTCCGGTGAGGCGGGCCAGGATCCCATCGATACTGTCCGTCCACAACAGGGCGCCCAGGGCCAGTGGCCCCGCTATCCAGTACCCGCGCGCCAGCAGCAGGATTGAGAGGGTTGCCACCAGGAGAGTCGAAAAATAGGTCACCATGTTGGGTGTGACGTGCATGCGCGCCAGCAGGCGCGCGACAGGCGTGAAGAGCACCTGGGTGACACTGCGTCCATGGTTGCCTAGCATCAGCCTGTCTCTCCGTCCTCTTCCAAGGCCCCCCAAGCGCGGGCTAACTGCTCCCGGGCGTCCCCCAGCAGCTGCGGGATGGCTTTAGTTCGGGCGATGAGCGGAAAGAAGTTCGCGTCCCCACCCCACCGCGGCACTATGTGTTGATGCAGGTGATCAGCAATCCCAGCCCCGGCCACGGCCCCCTGGTTCATCCCCAAGTTGAACCCGCCGGGGCCGGCTGCTTTGCGGGCAACACGCATCGCGTTAGCAGTCAGCTCGCCTAGCTCTTCGCGCTCTTCACGGGTCAGATCCGTGTAATCAGCCACGTGGCGGTACGGGCAGACCAGCATGTGACCCGAATTGTAAGGATACAAGTTCAGGACCACGTAGCATGACTGCCCGCGGTGAACGATTAGTGCTTCCTCGTCATCCAGCTTCGGTGCCTCGCAGAACGGGCAGGGCGCCTCGCCCTCGCCGTAGTCAGGGGTCTGCTGTTTGCGGGTCGCATTCCCCTCGATGTACGCCATCCTGTATGGGGTCCACAGCCTTTGAAACCCGTCGGGCGTGCCAGCGTAGGAATCTGCGGGACGCTCCTGCGGGACGTGTGCGTCAGATGTCGTCATCGTTGCGCTGGTCGCGAGCGTGGGAAACGATCCGCTCAACGGCCTCGTCCACCGGGACGCCGTTGATCTGTTTCCCATCGCGCAGGCGGAAAGAGACTGCACCGGCGGCCTCGTCCTCTCCCCCAGCAATCAGGATTACGGGCACCTTCTGTTTCACCGCGTTGCGGATCTTCTTTCCGAAACGGTCCGAGGACGTGTCAACCTCAACCCGGATGCCCTGCTTCTTCAACTTGTCGGCAATGTCGAATACATAGTCGTTGAAAGCGTCGGCCACCGGCACCAGCTCAACTTGCACGGGCGCAAGCCACAGGGGGAAGGCGCCCCCGTAATGTTCCAGCAGAATGGCGAAGAAGCGTTCAATAGAACCAAACAGAGCGCGATGCACCATGACCGGTCGTTGCCGTGACCCGTCGGCCTCCGTGTACTCCAGGTCTAACCGCTCCGGGGTGTTGAAGTCCAGTTGAATCGTGGACATCTGCCAGCTGCGGCCCAGAGCGTCACGTGCTTGGACGGAAATCTTCGGCCCATAAAACGCGGCGCCTTCCGGGTCTTCCACCAGCTCCAAGCCGGACTCTTGTGCAACTTCGCGCAGGGTGTCCGTCGCTTCGTCCCAAATGTCGTCCCCACCCACATACTTGTCTGGGTCTTTGGTTGAAATTTCCAGGTAGAAGTCGTCCAAACCGTAGTCGCGCAGCAACTCTAGGACGAAATCCAGAACCTCAGAAAGCTCCTCTTTCATTTGGCCGCGCGTGGCGTAAATGTGTGCGTCGTCCTGCGTGAACCCCCGGGCGCGGGTTAAGCCATGCACCACCCCGGACTTTTCATTCCGGTAGACGGTGCCGAATTCAAACATTCGGATGGGTAGTTCCCGGTAGGAGCGGCCGCGGGAGTCAAAAATTAGGGAATGCATGGGACAGTTCATGGGTTTCAGGTAGTAGTCCTGGCCCCCCTTGGTCACCGCGCCTGTCTCCGGATCAGTTTCTTGATCCATGTGTAGCGGCGGGTACATCCCATCCTTGTACCACTCCAAGTGTCCGCTACGTTCGAATAGCTCACCTTTAGTGATGTGGGGGGTGTTGACGAACTCGTACCCTCCCTGTTGGTGTTTCTTCCTGGAGTGATCTTCCATTTGCATTCGCACGGCCCCACCCTTGGGGTGGAACACGGCCAAGCCAGACCCGACCTCGTCCGGGAAGCTAAACAGGTCCAACTCGCTGCCCAGGCGGCGGTGATCGCGTTTCTCCGCTTCCGCTAGACGCTCCTTGTACGCAACCAGCTCATCCTTGGTGGGCCAAGCGGTACCGTAAATCCGTTGCAGTTGGGGGTTGTTTTCGTCCCCCCGCCAGTAGGCAGCTGCTGAACGGGTCAGGCCGAAGCCGTTCTTCAGGTAGCGGGTTGAAGGCACGTGCGGGCCGCGGCACAGGTCCTTCCAAGCGACGTCTCCGTTTCGGCGAACGTTGTCATAAATGGTTAGCTCGTCCGCACCGACCTCGACCGCCGACCCATCGTCGTCTGTGGCTTCGGCTTTCGTGTCAAGCAGTTCTAGCTTGTACGGCTGGTCCGCCAGTTCTTCCCGTGCCTGCGCGTCTGTGACTACCCGGCGTTGGAAGGTCTGCCCTTCCTTCACGATTCTGGCCATCCGCTTTTCCAGGGCGCGCAAATCTTCCGGTGTGAAGGGGGTTTCCACCCCAAAGTCGTAGTAGAAGCCGTCTGCGATGGGCGGCCCGATGCCAAGGTCAGCGTCTGGGATAGTGTCCTGGACTGCTTGGGCCAGGACGTGCGCAGCAGAGTGGCGCAGTATCTCTAGCCCTTCAGGCGAATCGATCAGGATTGGCTCAACGGCGGCGCCCTCGGATACCTCAACGAAGAGGTCCTTTTGCGTGCCGTTCACGGTCATCGCAACAACGTCACGATTGTCCTGAAACAGTGTCAGACCAGTGGTGCCTGGCTCTACCTCTTGCTCTACCCCACGCACCTGAATTTTCGGCATCTTCCGCACCTTTTCTGTCTCCATACGTCACTGGTCAGGGTAGCAACCCTAAACGGATGATAGTAATCAGCATGCCCCAGCATTGCGGGGGCTAGGCCCGGGCACTGAACGGGGTGCGGTCCTACAGATGCTGGTCGCAGCGGTAAACCGACTGCTTGAACTTGTGTTGGTGGGCGATACTGGGATCGAACCAGTGACCTCTTCCGTGTGAAGGAAGCGCGCTACCCCTGCGCCAATCGCCCGAGGTGGGTACGGGATTCGAACCCGTGTATACGGCTTTGCAGGCCGCTGCCTATCCTCTCGGCCAACCCACCGAACCGGAGTAAACCCCGACTGTTCTCAGTAAGCAGCAAGTGCTACAGAGCCGAGCGGATGACGGGATTCGAACCCGCGACCCTCACCTTGGCAAGGTGATGCTCTACCAACTGAGCTACATCCGCGAATGGCCACACTGTGCCACGGCAGTAAAGGTTACTCCGCTAGGTCCCCCAAGCGCAAATGGGTCCCCTAGAAAGCAGTATCTGTGACGACAGGATAATATTTCCGGAACTTTTGCCGCTGCCTTAGGCTGGAAAGGGCCACGTACAGTCTGCGTTTCAGGCCTCGGTCGTTTGGGTTTTTCAGAGGATGAACCAGTCGTCCCTGCTTCACGAGCCTCTCCACGCGGGTGACAAGGGCTGGGTCCTGCAGATATCTCTTGACTAGGTCAGTGGGCAGTATGCTGTAGAACACTTCCGCCTTGCCCCGCTCCAGTTCCAGACGTCGCCCTTTATAGACATCCTGAAATAGGTGGCGCACAGGGTTTATGCCGGAGGCAGTGACGTAGTAGTTGTTCCGACCGATGCGGGGATTGACTTCCAAGAAGTAGGCCTGGCCTGTCTCGGCGTCGATCTTGACGTCGAAGTTTGCGAAGCCGCGGTATCCGGTGCCTTTCAGAAAGTCTTCGGCCTTGTTCATAAGTTCTGAGTCTTCACCGGTAATCATGGCCCCGGGGTTTCCCAGACCAGACGGGGTGTGTTCTTCTAAGAGGACGGCTGCGCCGGACATGAAGGTGACTTCCCCGTGGGTGTTGACGTATGCCGTAACGGATCGTTTTGTGGTGTCGTCGCCACGCACCAGCTGCTGGATAATGAGGTCTCCCCTGAATCCACCTTCATAGGCCTCCGTCATGATCGTGTCCAGCTGCTGCTGGTCGTCCACCAGGTAAACCTTCTGCTTTCCCTCAAACTCCAGGTTCATCCAATCGGCGGAGTTGGAGGCCTTCGCGACGACCGGAAATAAACTGGGATCCACGACGGTTTTGGGGACCCCTTGCGCGAAGTTTGCAACGTCGTAGGCTGGTGTTGGTACCCCCAAGTCATCACAGATTCGGGCAAATGTCGCTTTGTCGCCCACGGCGTCAATTAGTTCCCCAGTGGGTGCTGTGAATGCGAACCGCTCCCCTAATGTTTCAGCGTTGTGGGCTATGAACCGCGCGTACCAGTCATTGTTCGCCAGGAGCATTGTTTTCTGCGACGGGTCGGCAGGAACAAAGTCTTCCATGAGGAACGAGAGCAGGTTCCACTCATCGTAAGGGTCCGAAACCTGGTGGAAGTTGAGTATGTCGGAGTCGGCAATTGGGCCCAGTTCTTGGGAAGACGCGACCGTTGGGACAACGCCCAAGTATTCGTTCGCGGCGCGTGCAAGTGCGTAAACGCCGGTGTCAGCGCCGAGGATAAGAACGTCGGGGGATGCATTAGCGTCGGTCATAATTATCTCCGGGCTAGGGCGCCATACGCGCCAATCGCGTCGTTAGCGCCAGTGGACAAACCGTGGTGGGCCGTACTGGGATCGAACCAGTGACCTCTTCCGTGTCAGGGAAGCGCGCTACCGCTGCGCCAACGGCCCGAGCGGATGACGGGATTCGAACCCGCGACCCTCACCTTGGCAAGGTGATGCTCTACCAACTGAGCTACATCCGCATGCAACCAACGAGTGCCCAACCAACGAACGGGACACACGCGCTGGAATGAGCTACCTAGAAAGGTTGGAACGCCCACGCTATCAGCATGGGTATGCATTCGTGGGCCGTACTGGGATCGAACCAGTGACCTCTTCCGTGTCAGGGAAGCG
>CAYFVT010000027.1:0-3584 GCA_964346705.1 uncultured Actinomyces sp.
GTGGCGCTGGTGCTGGACATTCTGGCTGCCGTATCTACGGACCCAGGTGCTGAAGAGGCTGGCACTGAGCAGGGGGAGAACTGAGATGGCTGGCCAGAAGCGGAACGTGCAAATAATCCCTTGCTTGGACGTGAGGGACGGCCGCGTCGTGAAAGGCGTGCAATTTGCTGGCCTGCGGGACGCGGGGGACCCTGCTGGGCTTGCAGCGCGCTATTCGCAGCAGGGGGCTGACGAGCTAACCGTGCTGGATGTTGCCGCTTCCCGTGAGGGGCGCGGGCCGGACCTTGACCTGATTGCGCGCCTAGTGGACGTAATTGACGTTCCCCTAACCGTCGGGGGCGGCATCGACTCCGTTGAAACTGCGCGCCAGGTTCTTGATTTGGGTGCTTCCCGGGTTTCCGTGAGCACGGCTGCGCTGCAGGACCCGAATCTGGTTGCGAAACTGGCGGACGCCTTCGGATCAGACGCCGTGGTGGTGTCCCTAGACCTGAAACGTAGGGACGACCAATCGGGGGAAGAGGGCGGACCGGGCTGGACAGTGACAACCCACGGCGGGAAGAAGGACTCCGGGGTGGACGGTCTGGAATGGGCCGGGCGGATGGTCGACGCCGGTGCCGGGCGTCTGCTAGTGAACTCCATGGACTCTGACGGCGCCCAGTCGGGCTTCGACTTGAGGCTGCTTCAGGCCATCCGCGGCGCCGCAGGTGTTCCCGTAATTGCTTCTGGTGGGGCTGGGGACGTGGACCACTTCGTCCAGGCTGCTGAGGCGGGCGCGGACGCGGTGCTTGCGGCTTCCGTGTTCCACTACGCCACCGTCACCGTTCCTCAGGTTCGTGAGGCGCTGACGCAGGCAGGGTTTCCCGCACCCGCGGGGCACTCGGGTGTGCAAGGAGCATCGGATGAGTCTTGACCCGGCGGTCGCAAACCGGTTGAAACGCGACGAAAATGGTCTTGTCTGCGCGGTTGTGCAGGACCATGAGACGGGCCGCGTCCTAATGGTGGGTTACATGGACGATGAGGCCCTGGCCCGAACCCTTGCGCAGGGGAGGGTGACTTACTGGTCGCGTTCCCGCCAAGAATACTGGCGCAAAGGCGACACCTCGGGCAACACCCAGCATTTGGTGAGTGCGCAAATTGATTGCGACGGGGACGCCCTACTGCTGCAGGTTGACCAGAGTGGGCCCGCATGCCATCTGGGGACCCGATCCTGTTTTGATGCTGGCGGCGACCTTCCAACGACGGGACCGGAATACAGGGACGGCGCCGGGGCGGCTAACATCAATGCGGAAGGGAGGGCGTAGTGACCGTTTTAGACGAAATCATTGTTGGGGTCCGCCAAAAGTTGGCTGAACGTGAGGCGCAGGTTCCCCTGGAAGAAATCAAGCAGCGGGCGCTGGCAGCCCCGGATGCGTTGGATGTCCTGTCCGCACTCAGCGACGGGCCGGGCGCGGTCTCCGTGATCGCGGAAGTGAAGCGGGCTTCCCCATCAAAAGGGAAGCTCAGCGGGATCCCCGATCCTGCCGCTTTGGCGCAGGTGTATGAGGCCGGGGGCGCGGCCATGGTTTCAGTCCTGACGGAGGAACTGCGTTTCGGCGGTTCCCTGCAGGATCTGGAAGAGGTGCGGCGGGCGGTTGACATTCCCATTTTGCGTAAAGACTTCATTGTCACCCCTTACCAGGTGCATGAGGCCCGGGCTTACGGGGCGGACGCGGTCCTGCTGATAGTGGCGGCACTGGAGCAGCCCGCCCTCGTTTCCCTATTGGAACGCACGGAATCTTTGGGTATGACCGCACTGGTGGAAACACACTCCAGGTTGGAGGCCTTCCGCGCTTTGGATGCGGGGGCGAAACTAATTGGGGTAAACGCACGTAACTTGAAGGATTTGACCGTCGACCGACGAGTGGTTGATGAGGTTATAGACGTCATTCCCGGTGGCGTGGTGGCGGTAGCGGAGTCGGGGGTTCGCGGTCCGCGTGACGTCCTGGACTACGCTTTGGCTGGCGCAGATTCAGTGCTGGTTGGTGAGGCCCTGGTCACTGCGGGTTCACCTTTGGAGCAGATTTCGGACATGGTCAGTGCGGGCGCACACCCGGCTTTGCTGACCGACAGGAAACAACGGGTGCGGGAAGCGCGGGAAGAGGACTAGATGGATACGGGCAACCCCCGCTATTACGGTTCGTTTGGGGGCCGTTTCTTGGCGGAACCTTTGATGGCGGCCGTTGAGGAATTGGATGATGCTTGGCAGCATTTCCGGAAGGATCCGGAGTTCTTAGCCGAATACGAAACGCTTTTAGATCAGTATGCGGGCCGCCCCTCCATTATTACGGAGGTCCCCGGGTTCGCCGCGGGCACGGGCGCCCGGGTGTTCTTGAAGCGGGAAGACCTGAACCATACGGGATCCCACAAAATTAACAATGTCTTAGGCCAGGCGCTGCTGACTAAACGCTTGGGTAAGACGAGGGTGATTGCGGAGACCGGTGCGGGACAGCATGGGGTTGCCACCGCAACGGCAGCCGCCCTTCTGGGTTTGGATTGCACCATTTACATGGGGTACGAGGACACGCAGCGGCAGGCCCTGAACGTGGCGCGAATGCAGGTGCTGGGTGCGGAGGTCGTTGCGGTTACGCAAGGTTCTCAAACTTTGAAGGACGCCATTAACGAGGCCTTCCGGGACTGGGTGACGAACGTTGACAGCACCAACTACGTTTTCGGAACGGCGGCGGGCCCCCACCCGTACCCGGGTCTGGTGCGTGACTTGCAGCGCGTGATCGGGGACGAGGCGCGCGCCCAACTTTTGGAACAGACCGGTCGGCTTCCGGACGCGGTGTTCGCTTGTGTTGGGGGCGGGTCGAACGCGATCGGCACGTTCACTGCTTTCGTGGGGGATGAGGACGTTGCCCTCATCGGCTGTGAGGCTGCGGGGGATGGGGTGGACACGGGGCGCCACGCTTCTTCCATCACTGCCGGTCAGGTTGGGGTGCTGCACGGCGCTAAAACGTACGTCCTGCAAAACGAGGACGGGCAAACTAAGGACTCCCACTCGATTTCTGCGGGACTGGACTATCCGGGGGTAGGGCCCGAACACGCCCACTTGGCGGAAATTGAGCGCGCCCAATACGTTCCGATAACGGACGCGGAAGCCATGGATGCCTTCATGCACTTGTCCCGCACTGAGGGGATTATTCCCGCGATAGAATCCGCTCATGCGGTCGCGGGCGCCATGCGGTGGCTTGAGCAGGGCGCCCCCGGCGCGAAGTCCGAGGAACCCTTGGTCCTGGTCACACTGTCCGGCCGGGGTGACAAGGACATGGGGACGGCAGCTAAATGGTTTGGGCTGGGCACCCCTAAGTTTGACAGTGTTGACCCGTCGGCTGAGGGCGGGGTAGCCCACCATGGTGCGCCTGCACCTGAGGGCGGGACGGATGAGTCCGCGGGGGGAGACCAGTGAAGTCAAGTGCGGAAGTAATTGCGCAGTGTCGGGATGAGGGCGGCGCCGCTGTCCTAGCGTATTTGCCGCTCGGATTTCCGACGGTTGACAAGTCGATCCAGGCTGCGAAAGTCCTGATCGAAAACGGTGTGGACAT
>CAYFVT010000027.1:3684-9271 GCA_964346705.1 uncultured Actinomyces sp.
CGGTTGACAAGTCGATCCAGGCTGCGAAAGTCCTGATCGAAAACGGTGTGGACATCATTGAACTTGGGTTCCCGTATTCGGACCCGGGAATGGATGGGCCCGTAATCCAGCGTGCGGGGGTAGAGGCGCTTCGGGCCGGCACACACCTGCCAGACCTGTTCCGCGCAGTGGAAGAGATCACTGCGACGGGTGCCCCGGTTGTCACCATGACCTACTGGAACCCCGTGAACTGGTACGGGGTGGAACGGTTCGCCGCTGACTTCAAGCAGGCGGGAGGGTCGGGGTTGATCACCCCGGACATTCCCCCGGAGGAAGCAGCAGAGTGGATTGAGGCTTCCACCGCGCAGGATTTGGAGCGGGTTTTCTTGGTGGCGCCTTCGTCCTCGGACGAAAGATTGAAACTAATTTCGGAAGCGTCCAGCGGCTGGGTTTATGCGGCCTCCACCATGGGGGTCACTGGGGCCCGCCAGGATGTGGATGATGCTGCCCGGGAATTAGTGGAGCGCACCCGCAAGGCTGGGGCGGATTTGGTTTGCGTGGGATTAGGCGTGTCAACCGGCAGCCAAGCGCGGGACATCGCCGAATACGCTGACGGTGTCATTGTTGGCTCAGCGTTCGTTCACTTGCTGTTCCAGGATGACTGGGACAAAGCACTGGCGGATGCGGCTGCCCTAGCCCAAGAGTTGAAAGCCGGCGCGTCCGGTAAAGGAGCCTAATGACTGCGTCCCTTCCGTCCCCGTCAACAGGTACGTTGTGGCTGGGGCCCCTCCCGCTGCGGGCCTACGGGATCCTGATGGTGCTTGCCATGGGGTTGGCCCTGTGGGTGACTTTGGTGCGCTACCGGAACCGGGGTGGGGAAGGGGAAGTCGTCTTCGACGTGGCCCTGTGGGCCATTCCCTTCGGCTTGGTGGGTGCCCGCATTTACCATGTGATCACTACCCCCATGTCGTATGCGGATGACCCGTGGGCCATCTTGCGCGTCTGGGAAGGTGGCATGGCGATTTGGGGTGCGATAGGTGCGGGGGCGATAGGTGCTGTGATCGCACTACGCCGGGCTGGGCAGCGGGTGGGCCCATTGGCGGACTCTTTAGCGCCCGGACTGCTTTTCGCTCAAGCCTTGGGACGGTTCGGTAATTACTTCAACCAGGAGCTGTTCGGTTCCCCAACCGACCTTCCCTGGGGGCTAGAAATTGATGCTGCCCACCTCCCGCCCGGTTACGCGGAAGGCACGCTGTTTCACCCCACCTTCCTTTATGAGGGCCTGTGGAACGTGACAATGGGGCTGCTGCTGATTTACTTGGGGACGAAGATTAAGTTCAAGTCCGGCCAAGTCTTCGCCCTTTACCTGGTGGTCTATCCGCTGGGTCGCATTTGGATGGAAACGATGCGTTTGGATGAGGCGAAAGTGTTCTTCGGCTTGCGGTTGAACACGTGGACATCCCTGCTGGCCATGCTGGTTGGCGTCATCGTTTTCTTTGTTGCCGGCAAGATTGGGGCGCCCGAGGACGTGACAGCGGCAGAGCGGGAACGGTACCAGCAAAAAGTGGGGGCAAAGCGCGACGAGTCTGACAGTGACACGGATCGCCGGACGCGCGATAATCTAGATGAAGCAGCAAACGGGTCCAGCACGCTTTGAGTGTGCGGTCTTAGCGGGCACACTTTTAGTGGACGCAGCCTGAAATGACACAGTCGCATGCGGGACACCGGATGCGCTTAAAGTCGACGTGACGCCAAGAATGCTTGGCGCGGTTAGTGAAAATGGAGTACTGAATGAGAAGCGCAAAGATCGTTTGTACGATCGGTCCGGCCACGGAGTCTTCCGCGCAGATACAGGCGTTGGTGGATGCGGGAATGGACGTGGCGCGCATTAACCGCAGCCACGGCACTGCGGAGCAGCACGCTACCACGATCGAACGGGTGCGGCGGGCCGCCGACAACTCCGGGCGGGCTGTCGCGGTCCTGGTTGACTTGCAGGGTCCGAAGATTCGGTTGGAAACGTTCGAGGACGGGCCGCAGGAGCTGAGCGTGGGGGACACGTTCACGATCACCACGCGGGATGTACCGGGCACAAAAGAGTTAGTTGGCACCACCTTTAAGGGTCTGCCTGGCGACTGCCGTCCGGGTGACCGCCTGCTTATCGACGACGGGAACGTGGGGCTGCGCGTGATTGAGGTGACTGACACTGACGTTGTCACCCGGGTAGAAGTTCCAGGCGAAGTTTCCGACCACAAGGGTCTGAACCTGCCGGGCGTAGCGGTGTCCGTTCCCGCCCTGTCGGAGAAGGACCGGGACGACTTGCGGTGGGCGCTGCGTCAGGACATTGACTTCGTGGCCCTTTCCTTCGTTCGTTCCGCGGCGGACGTGGATGACGTGCGGGCAATCATGATCGAAGAGGGCACCTTCGTTCCGGTGATCGCGAAAATTGAGAAGCCCCAGGCCGTGGACGCGCTTCCGGAGATTGTGGACGCGTTCGATGGCGTGATGGTTGCCCGCGGCGACTTGGGCGTGGAAATGCCTTTGGAGGAAGTGCCGCTAGTCCAAAAGGAAGCTATCGAGTTGTCGCGCCGGGCAGCGAAGCCAGTGATCGTGGCAACCCAGGTCATGGATTCCATGATCAAAAACCCGCGCCCAACCCGGGCGGAAGCTTCCGACTGTGCGAACGCTATTCTGGATGGCGCTGACGCCGTCATGCTTTCCGGGGAGACCTCAGTGGGTGCTTACCCAATTGAGGCCGTGCGTACCATGGCGCGGATCATTGAGAACACGGAAGAAAACGGTGGGGACCGGATTGCTCCCCTGGGCGCGTTTGAGGCAGACGAGTCTGGCGTCATCTGCCAGTCTGCTACTTCATTGGCGGAAACTTTGGACGCACGCTACCTGGTGACGTTCACCCAGTCGGGTGCGACCGCCAGGCAAACGTCCCGCATGCGCAGCCGCATCCCGATCATTGCTTTCAGTCCGTTAGAGGAGACCCGCAGGCAGTTGGCCATGACGTGGGGCGTGCAATGCTACAAGCTGCCTACCGTTTACCACACGGATGACATGGTTAACCAGGTGGATCGGGTGGCGCGGGCTGCCAGGATTGTGGAGGGCGGCGAGCAGCTGGTAATTGTCGCTGGGATGCCCCCGGGGACCCCCGGTTCCACTAACTCCATTCGCGTTCACACACTGACCGGTGCGCCCGGGTCAATGTTGAAGGTGGACGCGGAGGAGAAGGTGCGCTCCGAAGCCATCTACTGACAGGCAGCGGACCGGGCGAGGGCAGGTCCGCGGATTCTTTACGGACAGGGTTGGTTGCTTCCATCGTCAGGAAGTAACCAACCCTTTGCATTTCCTTGCAGTCGGCTTGATTCCATGAGAGACTTACATGCTTGTGGCCGGGTGGTCATGAGATAAACATCCGGGGTTGCCTGCGCCGTCCGGGCGCATACCCCGCCAGTGAAAGGACTGGATTTACGAAGAAGGAGGAATAGGGAAATGTCAGAATTGAATGCTTTCGACATTGTGTCCGTCAAGGATGCGCTGGGCTCAAGAGAGGCCCACAACCTATTTGCAGCAGGAATCGCGGACACTGTCCGTCCGTGGTTTAAGGACCTGGAAGACCCGCGGGTCTTTCGTGCTATCGACCAGTTGAATGTGCCGCAGGCCCGTGCGACTGCGGCCCAATACCTGGGTCTGACGATCGAACTAACACAGAAGTCCTCCTAAGCCCTAAGGGCTCTATTCTGCTTTTGGCCCGGACCTGAACCGAACTGGTTTAGGTCCGGGCCTTTTTTGTACCTGGACCCGACAGTTCTATGGGTCATGGTTGGCGATTGGCGTGTAGTCTGTTTTGCATGGCTGACGACAGAGAAGTTGAAGCAGGTAGTGACGGTGCCGCGGAACTAGCTTCCGACCAGGCGACCCTTTCAGATCAAGCAGACCAGTTGGACCGGCCAGGCCAGGGGCCCACCGGCAAGACAACTAATGACTCATCTGCGGAAACGCGGGAGCCCGCCAAAAAGGGTAAGAGCGGCTCGAAAGGGAAGAAGCTGAAAGATAAGAAGCTTCCCAACGACCTGTATGAGGCCGAACTTTTCAGGCTGCAGGTGGAACTGGTAAAAATCCAAGAATGGGCGAAGGCTACGGGTGCGCGCATTGTTGTCATCTTCGAAGGGCGTGACGCCGCGGGCAAAGGCGGGGCGATCAAGCGGCTAACCGAGTATCTGTCGCCGCGGGTAGCTCGAATTGCTGCGCTGCCGGCGCCAACGCATCGCGAGCGGACCCAATGGTACTTCCAGCGCTACGTGGCTCACCTGCCAGCGGCAGGTGAGATAGTCCTGTTCGACCGGTCCTGGTATAACCGGGCGGGGGTAGAGCGGGTTATGGAGTTCTGCACGCCCGCCGAATACCACCGGTTCATGAAGCAGGCCCCCATTTTTGAGGACATGCTGATCAATGACGGCATTCTGATGCGTAAGTACTGGTTCTCAGTTTCTGAAAAAGAGCAGTACAAGCGGTTCAAGTCCCGGCTGAGGGATCCTGTGCGACGGTGGAAGCTGTCCCCTATGGACCTGGAGTCCATAACCAAATGGGACGAATACTCCCGGGCCAAGGACACCATGTTTGTGCACACGGACACCCCCACCTCGCCATGGTTCGTTGTCGAATCTGACATCAAGAAAAATGCGCGAATCAACATGCTGGCCCACTTCATTTCCAGTATCCCTTACCAGGATGTTCCACAGGAGGAAGTGGTGCTTCCACCCCGGGTGAAGACTCGGGGGGAGTACCGGCGCACACCCTTCGAGTTGGTTACGCATGTTCCTGACGTCGCGGCTGAACTAATGGCGCATCCGGATCGGATTGGGGGGCCCGTTTCGGACTTGGAAGCCGACATGTAGTTACACGCCAGGCACACGCATGTTACAGATGTGACTGGCGTGGTTGGTGGGTCTGTAGTGCCGGCTGGTGTGAGCTTTGCGCCGCAAAGCCGTGCTTATCTCTGGTTGCGGGACCGGAACGTGCGCTAGCCTTCTAGAAGGTTTCTGAAAGGTTGTTATGTTCAAGAATCGCTTTGCCCGCCGGGGCTCGTTCCTATTCGCTTCGGCGATCGCACTTTCTTTAGCAACTCCCAGCATGGTCCTGGTTGCGAACGCTGTCCCGCACGTCGCTTCTGACGCTGCCAGCTCTTCAACGGAGCTATCCAGCATCAAGTCGGTCCCTTACAAGACGGTGATCGTAGAGGATTCGAAGCTGCCGATCGACACTGAGGTCGTTGAAGTAGAGGGGGAAGCGGGAGTCAAGCACGTGTACACCTCCAAGGCGTACACAGAGCACGCAGCACCCACCTACCGCGAGGTGATTGTGGAAGCGCCGGTTGATCGCGTAATCCACGTGGGCACGAAGCTTGAACTGCCGGTTGTGGAAGAGCCTGAACCGGAACCAGAGCCCGAACCTGAACCCGAACCACAGGCGGAGGGCGGCACAGAAACGGGGACTCAGACAGAGCAGCCGGTGTCCTCCCAAGGTTCAAACGAAGCAGAGTCGGACACCGTATCCCGGTCAGCTCCCGCGCCGGTCACCACCTCCGGACAGTACAGTCTTG
>CAYFVT010000027.1:9371-15624 GCA_964346705.1 uncultured Actinomyces sp.
ACCGTATCCCGGTCAGCTCCCGCGCCGGTCACCACCTCCGGACAGTACAGTCTTGGTGACCTAATGTTCCAGGGCGTCATCCACTGGAGCGGCTACAAGTTCACCTACTACTCACAGTCGGTTCTTCCCGGCGGCGGCCTGGCAATCCCGGGACGCCACGTGAATGCTGGCGGGTTCGTTTCAGACGGGGACGGTTACATCGTCCTCGCCGGGTCCGCTCCGAAGGGCACTGTTTACGCCACCCCGTTCGGCTACCCAGGCAAGATCTACGACCGGGGCACCGTCGGAAACCACCTGGACGTTTACACGCGCTAAGAAGGTCGCGAAGCCCCATAGCCGGGCGCATCTTCGGTGCCTTCTTCCGCGCCTTCTTCGGGCCCTGTCTGCCGATGCCCTGTTTTCCGATTAGGCGCAGGCTCGGTATCCCTGTTCGGCTTGGGGCTGCAAGGGGCGCCCGAAGTGCCACCCGTCCCGGCGGCCGCTGGTTTAGCGTTGCTGGCCACGGCCTGGGACCCATCCTGCTTAACTAGCGCCAGTTCGCGTTTGTAAAGGCTAATGGAGTAGCCGAACAGAATCACGAGGACCACAACAACCCACGTGAAGTAGAAGTAGAACCGGTGGTCAACCGCAGTGTTCCAGCCTGAGCGGTCGAAACTGTCCACCAGGGAGCCCCACCCTTTGGAGGTAGACAAGTCCACCGCTTTGGACGTGGCAAACGGGTCTTTCCCGGTGACGCTGCCGTCAATGTCATCCGCACGGTACTGGCGCGCCAAATGGCTGGACAAGGCACCCGGGCGCAAGCCAAGGGCCCCCAGTAGGCTGGCGAGCAGCCCAAACAGTGCGGGTGGCACCACCACTCGGTAGAAGAGGTTACCTTCCCCCTGCGCGTAAGACAGCAGAGAAATCACCAGGCCAAGAATGAACCCGATGACGGCCCCGGCTGTTGAAATATTCAGTAGTAGGTCAGGCGCTATCGTGTCCAAAAGCGCGACGTCTAACTTGTGGAAGGGTCCCCGGGGGATCGCCACCACCACAGCCGGTATTAGCGCACCCAGGAAGACACCGCCAGCAGCACCGAAACCGGCCCAGGTTCCGATCGCTACGACTACGGAGGTCAGGCTCAGTTGGCCGCTCTGGTTTCGCAGCAACTGTTGGACAGCGATGAACAGCAGCGTAATCATGAACACAATGGTCCATGATGTTCCGATTAGCAGCATGTAGTAACCAAGGGTCTGCGCAGCAAAATCGGAAGTTTCGTTGCCCCTAATATTGACCAATATTGACGCTGCAAGCAGCAACAGGACCGCAGGGAACAGGAGCAGAGCCGCCCCGACACTCAAAATCCGGGCCATGTGGCTTGCGTCCTGGTGATCTTCCTGCGCGTAGCGGGGCGCATCCAGACTTTTCCAGGTGGGCAGCGATAGCTCTTTGATGAACCTCAATTTTTCCGCTAACGGGGCTTGGTGGCGGGCGGGGTGCTCGGTTGCTGCAGCCTGCCTGCGGCGCACAGCGAACGCCGCTATTACCCCAACCAAGCCTAGGGCAACCATCGTGATAGCAACGGCAAGGAGACGCTCATCAGCCATGAAAGTGGGGGCGCCCGGCTGTGCCCTATGGAGCCAGAGAAGACCCCACAGGGAGGCGGATCCCAGTGTGAAAGCAACAGCAGCCCAAACAAAGGCGTGGGCGCGGCTGCCCGGACGCGGGTCGGATAAGCCAATGATGGCTGCTTGCAGGCTGATCCCGTAAAAGACGACCAGGCCAACGACTTCTGCGACTATCATGGCCCCATTATCCGCCAACTGTGCGGGCGCTATCCACCCGGTCCGTGGTTACGGGCCGGACACGGGCTTGTGGACCACCCAGGCTGTTCGAGCACTTGTCGGGGGTGTGACTTCTCTGGGTTATGGCTCCATTGGGAGGGCGTTCGCCGTGCCGCCCTCTTCAATCTGCTTACCGGTCGTTGTTGACGGTCCAATCTTGGGCTGGGTGGCGGTGTGGGAAACGTCTGCGGTGCCCCGCCAGCGTGGGAACGCCCACGGCATTTCTTCGTTCAGCCAAGTGACCAGGCTTTCGCGTATTTGAGCTTCCAGACTGACCCGGTTCGACGGGTCGCTGGCAGAAGCACCAATGCTGACAGTGATCCCTTCGGTGCCGGTGTCGACCATCTGCACATGCCAGTCATCCCTATCCCAGTATTCGGAAGTGTCTAAGATTTCTTTCACGCGTCCCCGCACCTGATCCATGGGGACGGGCCAATCCAGCTGGAGAAGCACCTGCCCCATTTGGTCGGAACCGTGGCGGGTCCAATTGTCGAAAGGTTCAGACGTGAAATATGAGGAGGGGAACAGGATTCGCTTCCGGTTCCATGTCCGTAACACCACGTAGGTTAGGGTCAGCTCTTCGACAACCCCCGTGTTGTCGCCGACGCCCTCGTGAACGGTGAGAGTGTCGCCCACCCGGATGGCGTCAGTGAAGGCCAGCTGGATTCCAGCGATCACGTTTCCCAGCGTTGATTGGGCGGCGAGACCCGTCACCACGGAGAGGATACCGGCCGCACCCAAGAGGGAAGCGAGGGGAGCGCGGGCTGCGGGAAACGTGAGCAGCAAAGAAACTACGGTGGCAACCACCACAGTGGAGCGTAGGGCCCGTTGCAGAACGTCCGTCTGCGTGTGAATCCGTTTCGCCCCTAACGGGTCTTTCCGTGCCCGCTTGTCGGCCAGTTCGGTGATTATCCCGCAGGAAGCGAAGGTGAACGCCCCGATACCTCCTATGACGAGCAGCAGGAACACGCGGCTGGCGACCTCTACCCAAATATTTTCCGTGGTGGGACGGCCCAGATCGAACCCCACCCACGCGCCGGCCACGGCCGCCGTAAACAGGAACGACCATTGGGTGAGTCGGCGGAAATCCGCGACCAAGGGGTAGCGGCGCCCCACCACCGCTGCCGCCACGACCACTAAGGCACCTAGCAGCACACCGACTGCCGCGCCCCCACCAATCCAACCCACAACCGCCAGCAGGTCAATAGCCTGCGAAATTACGTCATCACCATTGTCCATGCCCCCAGGGTAGGCCCCACCTGCAGGTCCCAGCTAAACAAGTGGCGGGGTAGCATTGGCGGGCGGGAGGCGCCCGCCGGCAAAACTTGGGGGAAGGCGGTCCTATGGCGATTCGGTTCTCAGACCAAACTAAACGAAACATTTGGATGATGGTCGGTGTGGCGGCGGTGATCGCCATGCTGTCAGGGACCTGGGCGATGCTGAGCCAAGTCCTCGGTTGGGATGAGGAGACCCCCCGCGGGGGTACGACCGCCAAGGAGAGCGGGCTCCTGATCCCGCAAGGACCGGTATCGGGGGAGGCCGTCGACTGGTTCGAAGAGGATTTGGGGACACTGGAGCGACCCTATCCCGAAGGCAGCGGACCCTGGCAGGTAGAGGAACTACTGCCTCACGTGCGTGGAGCAACCCTGATCGACGCCGACCAAACCAGCCTGACCCTTGAATACCCGGCCCTATACGTGGATGGGGAGGCGGAGGTGGGTGAGAACACTTACGCGGTCTACAGGCGCGGCGACATCGCTGTGTTGGAAGCATTGCAATGGCGTTGCGCGTGGGCCGAGGCGTTCGTCCAAGCGGAAGAGGACGGGGACAGTGCCGCCGCCGCTCTCGCCCGGGAACACCTGGAAGCGTTCCCCACTTTGACCGCAGTGGAAGGGCTCCCGGCCGCGAAGCAGAACGCTACGGAATTAGAACCCGTCCTGGAAGGCGATCATGAGTCGGCAGCCCAGTGGGTGGCCGAGAAGTGCGTTGCCCGCCCAGATTCCAACTAGCCGGCAGCCGCTGGCCGTTGTTGGGGCCCACCGGTGCGCCCCGTCGCCTGGTCGTATGGCGCGTCCCTGGCTTCCCGCTGCGGGCGGGAGGGGAGGGGGCCGACCACGGACGGGTGCTCCTAGTGGCTACAAGCGCTGCGTACGGGAACGGTGCGTCCCACCCGCGTTATCCTCTCGACAGGACGCCGCAAAACGACTGTGGGGGCTGAAGCCTAGCGCTTCAGCCCCCACAGGGTCGCGGTCTGGGCCGCAGTAACCTTGTTTAGATCAGTTCGATTGTGGCGCCCTTGTCGTTGGTGACCACAATTGGGGTGGTGGTGGAGTAGCCGGCAGCCTTGATCTTGTCAATATCGAAATTGACCAGCGGCGTGCCAGCAGTGACTTCCTGCCCCTTCTCAACTAGGACTTCGAACCCTTCCCCATTCATCTGGACCGTGTCCAGGCCAATGTGGATCAGGATCTCTTCCCCAGTTGTCAGCTTCATGGCGATAGCGTGCCCGGTCTTGAACGTCATTACGACGGTTCCGGCGGCGGGAGCAACTACGGTGCCAGCGGTGGGCTCAATAGCAATCCCTGGGCCCAACATTGCCTGCGCGAAGGTGGGGTCCGGAACCGTGTCCAGAGCAACAACCGTGCCGGGGATCGGCTGACGCAGTTTCACGACGGCTGCGGCCGGTGCAGCCACGATCACGTCGCCTTCCACGGTGTCGCCGGCAGCGGCAGCTGCGGACAGGGTTGCGGCATCGTCCGTGACTTCAATTCCCGTGTCGATAATGGTGTCAATTGCATCCTTGACAAACTGCACGTTCAAACCGTAAATAACCTGGACGCTGTGTGCTCCGGCCTTGATGACACCTTGAGCACCGGCAGCCTTCAGTGCCGCTTCGTCGACGATCGAGGGATCGTTAACCTTCAGCCGCAGACGGGTCATGCAGTTTTCCATCTCGGCAACGTTTTCCTTGCCGCCAAGCGCTTTCAGGAAACGGCTTCCGGTCAGCAGGTAACCCTGATCAGTGTTGTCAGCGGGTGCGCTGCCGGAAGTGAACTCTTCCACGTCCTCATCTTCCCGACCCGGGGTCTTCATGTTCCACTTGACAATTGCGAAGCGGAACACCAGGAAGTAGATGGCGAACCAGACAACACCCATGACGGGGATGGCCCACGGGTTCTGAGCCATCGGGTTGGTCCAGTTCAGGACAAGGTCAATGAACCCACCCGAGAATCCGAAGCCCATTCGGACTGGCAGCCACGCGGTGATTGCCAGGGAAATACCCATGAAGAAAGCGTGCAGCACGTACAGCAAGGGGGCCACGAACATAAAGGAGAACTCCAGAGGCTCCGTCACGCCCACGAAGAACGAGGACACGGCAGCGGCCAGAAGGATACCCTTGGCAGCCTCTTTACGGCTCGGCTTCGCGGTCACGAACATGGCCAGCGCGGCACCCGGCAGACCGAACATCATGACTGGGAAGAAACCAGCCATGAACTGACCGGTCACACCGAATTCACCGTCGCCGGACAGGAAGTTGTTCAGGTCGTTAATGCCTGCAACGTCAAACCAAAAGACGGAGTTCAGTGCGTGGTGCAGGCCAAGCGGGATCAATAGGCGGTTGAAGAAACCATAGATACCAGCGCCGACCGGTCCCAGGGTGACGATGCCCTCACCGAACGCGACCAGGCCTCCGTAGACCACCGGCCACACGAAGTACAGGATGATGGCGACGACTAGGGACACTGCGGCCGCCATGATCGAAACCGAGCGGCGTCCAGAGAAGAACGACAGGGCATCCGGAAGCTTCGTGCCCTTGAACTTATCGTAAGCCCAGGCACCAATCAGACCGGCAATGATACCGACGAAGACGTTCTGAACCTTGTCGTACGCGGGGTTGACGGCTTCAACGTCAATGCCCTGGAAGCCAGCGACCGCGTTGGGGCTGAGCAGGGTGGTGATTGTCAGCCAAGAGACCAGACCCGCAAGGGCCGATGTCCCATCTGACCGGTCGGCCATGCCAATGGCAACACCCACCGCAAACAGGATGGGCATGTTGTCCAGCAGGGCGCCGCCCGCTGAACCGAGGAAAACTGAGGCGATGTTGTCGTCCCCGCCCGCCGTTGCGATCCAATAGGAAATACCCATTAGGATCGCGGCGATCGGCAGGACCGACACCGGCAGCATCATAGACCTGCCGAGTCGCTGCATGAACTTCATTACTTTTGTCTCCTTGTTAAGAAGTGGCTTAGCACAATCCCATCCAGCACACCGCGTTATGGCGCCCTGGTATGAGTTTGCGGCCCCAGCTTAGCGTCAGCTCGGCGGCAGCGTGGAAGCCGCTGGTCAGGTGGGCATTCGGAGCCCAGCGCCCGCATGCTCATGCATCCCCGGCACCCCCGAGCCAGCGCTGGGGCCGGGATTAGGGCCGG
>CAYFVT010000028.1:0-14718 GCA_964346705.1 uncultured Actinomyces sp.
ACTCAGACAAGCGCGGATGGGACTGCGGACCTCTTCCTGAGCAAGACCAACTGACACTCTCGGGGATGGTCCTGCGCTTCCGCCGGCTTTGAGTGGGGTGGAGCTCCCGGGTACGTGCCGGGGCGCGTCCCCGCGTGTACTCACAAGCTCCAAGGCACTCCCAAGCCCGCAAGTCCACTCAGGTAGTCCGCTACGGCCGGTCGGGGTTGTCTAACCTCCGGCATCCACAGGCGTCACTGTCTGGCGTTATCCACAACCCTGAAGGGCGCGCTGGCTTCTTCGCCGGGGGAGGAGCAGTTTAGGGGCATGGCTGCTTCAACTCCCTCCCTTTTGCGTACAAGCCGACAGGACCACGTTCGTCGGTACAGGAATCGGGGGGTGCAGCGTCTGACACGGGGACTTTACTTGGCACCCGACGCGATCAATGCGGAAGGTAGACCTTGGGAGATGCGTGCGGAAGTTACTACGGCCAGATGCTTGGCGCTCACGGAACTCCTCTCCGCCAGTAATCCCCCTGTTTTCACCATGGAAGCGGCACTGACCCTGCACGGACTGCAGGGGTGGCGTTCCACCCCAGATATCGCTTTCTGGCGGACCTTTGGTGTAGCCGGGCAGGGCGCTCAAACGCTTCCCGCCGTGCGTCTTCACGCGGTGCACGTACCTGCAGTGCAGTACCGGCAACTGCGGGGATCCCGCCTTTTGACGGGCAGCCAAGAAAGGCGGGGGCTTCGCGTCGTCAGTTTGGAGGAGCTGGCCGTGGACTTGGCCCGCTTCGCGCACCCTCTGGTTGCGTGGGTTGGGGTGACAAGTGTGCTCAGGGAGATGACCCGCTTTGACACCTTCCGCCTGTCGCAGTCCAGGGAGCGGGAAGGGCAGGCGAAGTTCGCACTGCTACGCATGCTGGCGCCGGTCCAAGGCAATCCTGGCTCCCGCCGAGCCGAAACCATTCTGGCCCTGGCAGATTCGTCTGCTTCCGGTCCCGCGGAAGCTGCGTTCCTATGGTTGCTGCAGATTCTGCTGCGCGGCGACACCGCCGGGGATTACCCCTTCGAAGCCCAACATGAAGTGATCGTTGAAGGGCGCCAATTCTTCCTAGATGTGGGCTTTCCTCGGCAAAAGGTGGCCTGCGAATTCGATGGGGCCGGCAAGATGATTGATGGTCCTCTGGCCGCGGCCCACTGGATTGAACGGCAACACTTGCTGCAAAGAGCGGGTTGGCGGTTCATCCGTTTAGGAATGAAAGACCTGGCGCATTTCCCGTCCATGGCCCGCACCGTTGCCCAGGGGCTGAGCCAACACGGGATCAGAACCCAAAGTCCGGGCGGCCCCCTCTGGAGGGTCCCAACCTCCGACCTGATGGACCGGGCCCGCCGCCATTAACTTTGCCTGGCGCCGGCTAAGGAACGACTCCGAGTGGGTTGGAGCTCTTGGGTAGGTGCCGGAGCACGTCCCCGCGTGTACTCACAAGCTCCAAGGCACTCCCACTCTCCTGGAACAGGGCTCAGTACAGGCAGAGCCCCTGAGCTTGCAGTTCAGCCAGCATGTCCACTTTCTCCGTGCGGGCCGCCCCCATCTTGTTCAGGATCTGCAGGGTGAACGAATCTTGGCGCTTCCCGCCTTCACGCAGGTCGTAATAGGTTTGGATGGTTTCGTCATACTCAGACAGCAGGGCCTGGTAGTCGGGCGCATTGAAGTCTGGGTACGCATCTACGGCGGTTGTGATCTGGCGGGGCAGGCGGGGTTTCAGTTGCGGGTCCTGCATGGGGTAACCGACCAGCATGCCGACCAGGGGGAACGTGTACTTCGGCAGGCGCAAAGCCTCCACCAGTCTGGGCACGTCGGCCCGGATGGAGCCAAGGAAACAGGTGCCAAGCCCCATGCTCTCCGCTGCGACCGCCATGTTTTGTGCGGCCAGCATTGTGTCTTCCACGGCTTGCAGGAACAGCCCGGTTGACTCCAGTGGCTCCAGGGATACTCCCGCGGCCGAACGGATGCGGGCGTTGCGCGCCAAATCCACGACGAACACGAACAGCTCCCCGGCGCTGCCACCCACATACGGTTGGCCAGAGGACTCATACACAGCCTGGCGCACCTTCGGGTCCTTCACCCGGATAATCGTGTACTGCTGGTAGAAGGAAGAGGTCGGCGCATGCCGCGCCACGTCCAAGATGGTCGCGATCTTGTCCTCCGCTACCGGGCGCTCCTGGAAGGCGCGGATGGTCCGGTGCCCCAGTTGCGCATCAATCGTGGGGTTGCGGACCAGTCCGGCCTCCGGGGCTGCCTCCTGCGGGGTTGCGGGCAGCACATCGGCGAAGGTGGATGCGGGGTACGGGCGGGGGGATTTGTCAGTCATAACCTGATTATCCCCCACCCCAACTACCGGATTTGCAGCGCCCGGTACCGGTTGATGGCCGCAGCCACATCCACCCCGCGCGGCATCACCAAGAAGGCCGGGTTGCGCCGCGCCCCGTACTGCACCAAAGCGTCCAAGCCCTTGCGCTCCAGGATCCCGTCCATCTGTGCAACCAGATCCGCCAGTGAGCGTTCCCCGTCAGCCAAATCCTGCAGGATGCCCCGCATGGCCCAAGCGATGGCCTCGGTCTGGCCCGAATCCACAATCTGTTCCACGTCCGACACGTCAACTATCTGCCGGTCCAGCGTGATGGCATCAACCCCACTGGCCCGGGTTTTCGACCTGCCAGTCGGTGCAGCCACGCGAACCGGTTTGCGCACCGTCAACTCCGGGAAGCCCGGAATTTCGTTGCGTTCCCGCGGGTATTCCGCGGCGACCTGGTGGGCCCGGGCTGTCACGTCCTCGCACCTATACGCATCCATCTGCAACACGCAATCGGCGACGTCCAGGTAGGCGCCGGACCCGCCCATGACAATAATTAGCGACGTGCCACTGCCCGCCAGCCCGCGGACCCGGTCGATCAGCGGCGTAATCGGCTCCTGGTCTGCAGCGACCAGCGCGCGCATCCGTTCGTCGCGGATCATCAGGTTGGTGGCTGACGTGTCCTCATCAATCAGCAGCAACGGCACGTCCATCCCCAAAGACTCAATTACCGAGGCCGACTGCGACGTTGAACCCGACGCGTTCTGCGTGGAGAACCGCGTGGTCCCCGCACCGGTCGGCAGGTGGTTGATGAACGGCGACACGTCCACGTCCGTCACTGGGCGCCCGTCGGCCGCGCGGATCTTCATCGCTTGCGGCAAGGTGGCGACCAGTTCCCGCCCATCGCCCGGGATGTGCGGGTAAACGCCGCGCTGGATCGCGTCCAACACCGTTGACTTCCCGTGGTAGCCGCCGCCCACAATCAGCGTGATTCCCGGTTGCACGGCCATGCCCGCAACTTCACCCGCGTGCGGCAAGGTGACGGTGGCGCGAAGGGACGAGGGCGACTCAAACGGCACCGCGTCCTCCAGCGGCAACTGGGAAACCCCGGAACGGCGCGGCAGCATTGCACCATCTGCGACGAAGGAGACCCAGTTGTTTTCCTCGAGGGCGAGCGTGAGCGCCCGGTGGTCTTCAAGCGTGTGCACGTGCTTGATTAGCTGCGCCAAATACTCGGCAGCGTGAGGGGATTTGAAGTCAATCGTTTCCTGCACAGCGTCCGGCAGTTCCACGTCAAAAATGGCGGCAGCCTTGTGGCCCAAGACGGTGCGGCCGCGGGCTGGAAGCTGCACCTGGATGCGCAACTCCACCTTCTCCGGCGTCACCACAGCAGCGGAACGGTCCAGAATCTCCTGCGTCGTTCCCGCAATGGACAGGCTGCTGTAACGCTTCTCTGACCGCAAATGGTCCTTGAACGCGCGGATCAGGAAGTCCCCGGTCGCCAGGGCCTGGTCGGGGGTGGACACGGTTTCCGGTGGCAGACCCATCGCTTGCGGCGTCGTCTCAATTCGGACGGCGGAGGGCGGGGCGTACGGGTCCGACTGGATGCGTTCCAACACCACTTTGAAGTCCCCGTAGTCCCAGGTGCCAAGGGCACGCTTGTAGGAGCCGTAAGATTTACCTTCAAACGAGCGCAGCAGGGTGAGTAGTTCCTTGTCGGAACCCTGTTTCGGTTTGTCGTCAAACTTGGGGCGACGTCCGCCCCGATCTTTGTAAGCCATGGGTCGCAGTTTACGTGGGGGCCTCCGCCCTCGCCTGATGAAAACCCGGCGAAAAGTGCGTCTACAATGGGTCGTCGTGACGATAATTGCGGCCGTTGACGGCTCTTCTCTTGGTAATCCCGGCCCTGCGGGGTGGGCGTGGGTGGTTTCGGATGACGTGTGGGCGGCGGGGGGTTGGCCGGAGGCGACGAACAACATCGCGGAACTGACCGCGCTGCTGCGCCTGCTGCAAGACACGGCGGCTGCGGGCTTTGCCGATGAGGAACTGCTGGTCCAGGCTGATTCGCAGTACGTGTTGAACTCCGTCACCAAGTGGATGGCGGGGTGGAAGCGGCGCGGCTGGAAGAAAGCTGACGGCAAGCCGGTGGCGAACCAGGAGCTGATGATCGCGTTGGACGAGGCGCTCCAGGGACGCCGGGTTAAGTACGAGTGGGTGCGCGGGCACGCCGGCCACGACTTGAATGAGGCTGCTGACATGCGGGCCCGTGCGGCCTCCGAAGCGTACCGAAGTGGCGGCCGGCTGCATGAAGGCCCAGGGTTCACGCAGCGCATCGGGTCGACTACGGCTTTCGACGCGCCCAAACGGGAGGAGCCGCCGCTGGTGGCGCTGAGCGCCGACGCCGCAAAACGGGAGTGGAATGCCGTGCTGCAGGCGGCCCGGCAAGATCCGGTGACAATCACCCAGCCCGGCCAACCGTCCCTGTTGCTGTTGGACGCGGATCTGGCGTGGCGGGCGTTGGCCGCCCTCGACGAATAGCAGATTGGAATTGCCTTGAACACAACCCAGTACAAGCAGCACGGCCTGACAGTGAAGGAACACCGTTTGGACGTGCCGTTGGATCCGGACAATCCGGGGCGTCAGATCGAGGTTTTCGCCCGGGAGATTATCCGCCCGGGCGGTGAGGACCTGCCCCACCTGCTGTTCCTGCAGGGCGGCCCGGGCGGTGCGGGCCCGCGCGTCGGTGATTTCAACGACGGCTGGACGGGCGAGGCCCTGAAAAATTACCGCGTTGTCCTGCTGGATCAGCGCGGCACAGGCCAATCCACGCCCCTTTCCGCCGACGTGGTGATGGGCGAGGACGACCCGGCTGGGTTCCTCAGCCTCTTCCTGCAAAATCAGATCCTGGCCGACGCTGAGGTGCTGCGCCGGGAACTGGCGGGGGACCGGCCGTGGACGACGCTGGGCCAATCGTATGGCGGTTTCCTGACTTTGGCGTACCTGTCGCAGTATCCGGGTGCGGTGGAGCAGTCGTTTATTACGGGAGGCCTGCCGGGCCTGGGGAACATTGACGACATTTACCGGCAAACCTACCCGCTAACCGCGAAACGCAACCGGGAATACTTCGCCCGCTACCCCCACGATGAGCAAACCATCCGCCAGGTCGCGGCCCACCTGTTGGAACATGAGGAGCGGCTACCGACCGGGGAGCGTCTGACCCCCACCCGCCTGCGTTCGGTCGGCATGGGCCTGGGTGGGAACATGAGTTACGACATGATGCACTACCTGTGGGAAGGCCCGTTCGTCACCCGCGGTGGGGTTCCCCGCTTGTCGCCGCAGTTTTTGGCGGAGGTCGGCTCCCGCGTTTCTCAGGCCACTGCGCCCCTGTTCTGGGTGTTGCAGGAAGCCATCTACGGCTCCGCCACCGAACGTGCGGTGGGAAAACCGACGAACTGGGCGGCGCAGCGGATCGCCACGGAGTTTGAAGGCTTCCACCCCGACGCCGACCCCCTGGACCAGTCCGCCCCTTGGTACCTGACTGCCGAGCACACCTCGCCGGCACTGATCGGCGAAGACCCGGCTACCAGCGCTCTGCTGCCAGCCGTAAATGAGCTCTCGCAGCGCACCGAGTGGCCGCAGGTGTACGACTTGGACGCCCTCGCCAAGAACGAGGTTCCCGTCAGCGCGCTAATTTACTATGACGACATTTATGTGCCCCGGCACCTCAGTGAATCCACCGCGGACCTGCTGGGTGCACGCACCTGGGTGACCAGCCGCATGCACCATGACGGCCTGCGCGCCAACGGTAAGGACGTGTTTGCGGGGCTGATCGCCCTCGCCAATCAGTGATGCTCGCCCTAACGCTTAGTGTCGGTTCGGCGCTAAACTAGGCGCCTACGCCGGGCGGCATCGCGCCGCGGCAACCTAAAAACCCCTTCAAAACTGGTGGAGACAAGCAGTGGCAGAAGACAAGAATTTAGACCCCAAGGTCACGACGGACCCGTTTGAGGCGATCGACTGGAACACGATCGTTGACGACAAAGACCTGGAAGTGTGGGACCGCCTGACGGCGAACTTCTGGTTGCCGGAAAAGATCCCGTTGTCGAACGACCTGCCCTCCTGGGCGACGCTCAGCCAGACGGAGAAGGACACGTTCACCAACGTATTCACCAACCTGACGCTGCTGGACACCCTGCAGGGGACGGTCGGTGCGGTCAGCCTGATCCCGGACGCCCTCACCGCCCATGAGGAAGCCGTTTACACGAACTTGGCGTTCATGGAGTCGGTGCATGCGAAGTCGTACTCCTCAATTTTCTCCACCCTGCTGAACTCGGAAGACATCGCGAAGACCTTCCGGTGGGCGAAGGAAAACCCGCAGGTGCAGAAGAAGGCGGAGATCATCAACTCCTTCTACATCGGGGATGATCCGGAGAAGAAGAAGATTGCCAGCGTCATGCTGGAATCGTTCATGTTCTACTCGGGCTTCTACTACTCCCTGTACTGGGCGTCCCACGGGAAGCTCACCAACTCCGCGGACATCATTCGCCTGATTATTAGGGACGAGGCCGTCCACGGCTACTACATTGGCTACAAATTCCAGATTGCGTACAAGGAAGCCAGTGAGGAACGCCAGCAGGAACTGAAGGACTTCACCTACCAGCTGCTGTTGGACTTGCATGAGAACGAAGTGAAGTTCACGCGCGACCTGTACGACGACCTGGGGCTGACCGAGGACGTCAAGAAGTTCCTGAACTACAACGCCAACAAGGCCCTGATGAACCTGGGTTTCGAAGCGCTGTTCCCCCCAACCGAAACGGACGTCAACCCGGCGATCATCGCCCAGTTGGCGCCGAACGCGGATGAGAACCACGACTTCTTCTCCGGCTCCGGCTCCTCCTACGTCATCGGCGACATCGTTGACACCGAGGACGACGACTGGGACTTCTAACTGGGACATCTAGCGGGGACTTCTAGTCCAGATCGCTAAAAAAGGGGCCCGGGCTCGCAGACTTCTGCGGGTTCGGGCCTTTTTGCTGTGCGGGCAGCCTCCGGCGGGGCAGCCTGACACACCGCGCGCTCTTCTCCACGTGCGACTCTGGGATAACGGGGTAGTTGTGGGACAACCGGGTAGTTGTGGGATCGTGGTGCGCTAAAAACGGCTGAAAATCCCTGCTTTTCGTTCCCCGCAGTCCCGCAATCACCCCGCGATCCCACAATCGCCTTTCCGCCCGAACCTCCCTGCCCCCCAATACCGCCCTCGCCGAAGAACCAACCCAACTTCCGGTCGAAAACACGCCGAGAGTGGGAACCGGGGACAGTGCGGATGGGCATCGAGTGGCCGCCGCTTAGGGGCAGGTCGCCGGGTGCTCGCGACGTGGAGGGACGAGGCGGCCGAGTTTCTGCCGGCGAGTTCTCACCGGTTGCGGTGCGCTTAACATGCATACTTCGTATGCACGATATTCATACGAAAGGGAGCAACGTGGCACTCGATGCGGTGTTCACTCTGAAGGTTGACACTAAGTTACGTGAGGAGTTCATGGCTGAGGCTGCCCGCGAACATCGTCCCGCTTCACAAGTGGTGCGCGCCCTGATGCGCGAATACGTTGAGCGTCAGCGTCAGGATCGTGAGTATAGGGCTTTTCTTGAGAGCAAAGTCAGTGCAGCTCGGGTCTCGCTAAGGCGAGGGGAAGGTGTCGAGGATGCGGATGTGGGCGCGCTCGACAGCATGAGTGTGGACCCCGCGTGACGAGGGTTGTCTGGTCTCCGCAGGCGCTGGAAGACAGGGAGGCCATCTGGGCGCATATCGCTGCCGACGATGCTAAAGCTGCGGCTCGCGTCGATTCCGATCTGCGGAGGGCGGTGAGTGCCTTAGCCGACTTCCCCGAGCTGGGGCGACCCGGCGTGGTGCGGGGTACTCGGGAAATATTTCCGATCCGGACTTACCGGGTCGTCTACGAGGTTGTCGCAGGTGAGGTTCGATTCTGGCTATAGCGCACACCTCCCAACTCTGGCCTAGGGCTGTTGATAACGATTCTCAATAGGGGTACTGTTTGAAGCTGGCCCGCAGACCGCGGTTGGCGTGGCTTGCGAGGCGAAGAACGGACCGGGATTGAGGGGCACGGCTCATGGGTATCAGGATGACGAGGTCGGGCGGCACGAAACATTCGGGCCTGCGGAAAGCTAGCTTCGCGGCCGCAGTGGCGGTGGCGGCGATGGTGGGATTAGCGGCGTGCTCGGGCAGCGCCGACACGGGAGCGGGCAGTTCAGAGGTGGCAGGCCAGTCCACTGAGGGTGCGGCAACCGAAACCCCCGTTGTCGCCGTCTCCTTGTACCCGCTGGAGTTCGTTGCTGAACAGGTGGGCGGCGACCGCATTATCATCGAAAACTTGGCGACCGCTGCCGGCCACGCCCACAACCTGGAGCTTTCCCCCGCCCAAGTCCAAACGGTGGCGGACGCTGACTTCACCCTGTTCCTGTCGCAAGGGTTCCAGCCCGCGGTTGAGGACGCCATCATGATGGCGGACGTGCCACCCGTTGACGCGTGGGATGCGGTGCCGGAAGATGAGCTGATCATGGGGGACACCCACGTTTGGCTTGCCCCCCTGAACATTGCGGCAACCGGCCAACTGCTGGCCGAAGAACTGGCGAAAGTCGCACCCGAAAACGCTGACTACTATCAGGAGAACGCTGATCACCTGACTGCTGAAATGGAGCAGATCGACCAGGAATACCAGGAAGCGTTGCAGGGGTGCCAGGGGGAATCGTTCCTGACCTCCCACGAAGCGTTCGGTTACATGGCGCAAGCGTACGGGTTGGAGCAGGTTGGGGTTGCGGGCATTGACCCGGAAGTGGAGCCCTCACCGGCCCGGCTGCTGGAACTGAAAGGCACCATCGCAGAGCGCGGTATGACGACCCTGTTCGTGGAACCGTTGACCTCCAGTCACCATGCGGGCAACCTGGAGGAAGTGTTAGAGGTTGACTCCCTGCCCCTGGACACCATGGAAGTCCAGGTGGATCCGGATAAGGATGTCATTGACGTTTTTCGCCTCAACTTGGAGTCCTTGAAACAGGGGCTGGACTGCGCTAACTAGCGTCACAGTTCGGTCTGCGCTTGCCGGTTCGCTATGGTTTACGGGTAGACCTGCTCTTGATTGAAAGCGACCAATAATGTCTTACTCGTTTGGCACGAAGAACAGTTGGGCTGCGTGGCGCGCCGGAAGGGAAGAGGGCCTGCGCGGCCATTACGGCTGGTTGTCCCCCGTGGAGTTGGAGTGGATCGGGCAGGCGCCCCTCGCCCTCAACAATTTTCCCGGTACCTGGCAGGCGGATGGGAACGAGGTCACCCTCACGTTGCCGGAAGGGGAAGTCGTTTTTGTGGACGAGGTCGAAACCGCTGGTCCCGTGACTTTAACCGTGCCCCCATCCGCCCACATTTACGATCGTGCGGGCCGCCAGGCTGAAGTAATGTACCGGTTTACGGGGCCATGCGTGCGGGTGCGTGACCCACGGGCGAAGGCGCTGGAAGATTTTGCCGGCATGGTTTGTTACGGGTTTGACCCGAAATGGGTTTTACGAGGACGCGTGCTGCCCTACCCTGAAGTCCGCCAAGTTACGGTTGATACGGCCGTACCCGGCCAGCAAAGCGAGTTGGGTGTGTGGGCGGACGTGGAGGTGGCCCTGCCGGATGAGGCCGTGCAACGCCTGCAGGTTGTGGGGGACGGGCCAGAAAACAGTGCAGTAATTTTCACGGACAAAACAAATGGGAAGACCACGGCCGCGTGGCGCAGTGCCCCGGTGGCTATAGATGGGGAGACTGTGGTGCTGGATTTGAACCGGGCTGCCATGTTCCCCGCGCATCTGACCCCGTTTGGCACCTGCCCGCAGGCGCCGGAGGGGAACCACATTCCCCGCAAAGTGAAGGCTGGGGAGAAACGAGTCCGGGAAGCACCCCCTAAAACGAGTGGGGAAACGAAGTTGAAGGAAGGATCCAAGAAGTGACCTACAAGGTTCTGATGGTGTGTACGGGCAACATTTGCCGCTCTCCTATGGCGGAGGTCGTCCTGGCCCAATCCCTCGGGGGCTTGGAAGGGAAAGTGCAGGTGGATTCGGCTGGGATCAGCGCTGAAGAGCACGGCAACCCAATCGACTACCGCGCCCAGCGGATCCTGAGCTCCGGCGGGTACGAGGTTCCGGACCGCGTCGCTCAGCAGATCACCGTGCAGGACATTGTGGACTACGACTTGATTCTGGCCATGACCCGCACCCATTACAATGCGATCAGCCGTTTGGCCCAGCAGGTGCCGGAAGAGGAGCGCGCCGAAATCAGGATGTACCGCGACTTCGCAACTGACGCTGACCAGCGCAGCCAGCCCGAGTTGGACGTGCCCGACCCGTGGTATGGGACGATTGACGACTTCGTGGAGACCCTGGAAACCCTGGAAGACGCCACCCCGCAGTTGGTTGGTTTCATTTCGGAGCAGACCGCCTAGTGAGCGGGCGCGGGGTTATCTCCGCTGCCATAACCGTGGTGGCGTTGGCCGTCGTGGGGTTGTTGGCCTGGATTTGGCTGACCCCCGCGCGGCCTGGCCTGCAGCCGCTGACCGTCCAGGAACCGCAGGAGCCCCCGCCGGTCACACCGCCCCTGGATTTTGCGGGCTTCGATGCGGGAAACATTATTTCTGACGAAGAATTCTTCGCGGCGGACGCGATGGATGAGGGCGAGGTTGCCGCGTTCATCAACACTTGGAACAAAGGCTGCCGCCCGGGGCCGGACGACACCCCCTGCCTGGCTGACTTCCAGGAGGACACCGACAGCTATGAGCCCGACCAGTACTGCCCCGATGGTTTCAAGGGCGGCAAAGGCCAGAGTGCGGCCGCCATCATCACCCAGGCCGCTCAAAGTTGCGGGATCAACCCCCAGGTTCTGCTGGTCACCCTACAAAAAGAGCAGGGCCTGATCACCGCTTACGGGCCGCGCCTGCAACCTTCCCGGTACGCGATAGCCATGGGGTATGCGTGCCCGGATTCCACTCACTGCGACAAACAGTTCTACGGTTTCGCGAACCAGGTGTACCACGCGGCCCGGCAAATGCGGATCTATGAGGCGTACCCGGAGAACTACTCGGTGAAACCCGCTGCGGAAGCGAAGATTGCTTACGCGGCTGAACCCGACTGTGGTTCCAGCAAAGTGATGGTGGAAAACCAGGCGACCGCGAACCTGTACAACTACACCCCGTACCAGCCGAACGAGGACGCACTGCAAGGCGGTTACGGCGGGTGTGCATCACCTGGCAACTTGAACTTTTACGCCTACTACAACGCCTGGTTCGCGGGTGACTGACTGAGGGCACCTGGCCCGCAGCTTTTCGCGTGCCCCACCGGTACCACATTCACCAGTCCGGGACCGCGGGAGCAATCCGGTACCGAACCCGTCAATCCGGGAGCGCAGGGGCACTGTTTTCGGCCTGTTTTCAGCTCCAACGAACCCACACCAGCTCCTGCGCTCCCGCACTGCCTGGTCCGGTACCGCAGGGGCAGTCCACACTTGCTTCTGCTTGAGCCCAGCGCGTGGTAGCAGGAACCCTTGAACTCCCTGTGTTGAAGCTAGTCGGGCGTCTCTCCGCGGGTGGTGGAGGTAGGCGAGGGCGTCTCTGCGCGGTCAGCAACCCGCAGTGTTTTCTGCGAGGGTTCGTAGCGGAGCAGCGCCAGGTTGTTGCTGTCCTTGTTGGCGACCAGCAGGTGGCTTCCGTCGTGGGTGAACTGCATGTCCCAGGGGGTGGCACCGCCGCTGGGGCATTCGCCAGTGAAGGTCAATGTTTCCGCTGCCGCATCCCAGTCGAAGATGGAAACGGTGTCGGGCCCCCGGTTAGCGACAAAGACTGTGGCGCCGTCGTTGGTTTTCCCTGGAAGCATCCGGATAGCCGACGGGTGGTTCGTGGTTCCCGCAGAGGACGCCCCCGGGGAGGCAGTCTGGGTTGCCACGACTTTCCCGGTTCGCCAGTCCACCACCCGCACGGTGCCGTCCAGTTCGCATGCGACAACCAGGTGCCGACCCGTGAACACCGCGTGGCGGGGCCCGCTGCCCGCAGGTAGCTCCAAGTTGTGGTGAGCGCCGTCCCCGGACTTCAAGTCGTCCAAGGAATGCACGTGGACCTGATCGGTGCCTAAGTCGCAAACAAAAACCAGGTCCCGCCCATCGGCTTGTGCCAGTAACGCCTGGTGGGGGTGGGACTGACCTCCCGAATAGTTAACGACCAGGGACGCGGGGCCAACGCCAGCGCTGTCAATGGGGTTCACGCTTAGCGCGCCCCCACCGTAGTTAGCGGCCAACACGAAACCACCACACGGGGTCACGGTGACCGCCGCCGGACCCGAAGAGCCCGTGGCTTGCGCTCCGCCCACAGCAACTAAAGCTTCGTCACCGCGGGTGGTTGCCCAGAGGCGCAGTAGGCCCGGGTCGTCCTCGTTCGCCACAATTACGTTGGCGCCAGTAACCGTGTTGGCCAGGGGGTTCTCCCCCACCCACGTGGGCGGTCCCAGGGCGATGCGCCCGTGGGCGCTGACGGTTGCGGAGCGCACACCACCCGCGACCTCCCCCGGCCACGTGGTGGTGCCCCCAACCCAGAAGACGCTGTCGCTGCGACTGCTAGTCAGTGGAAACCTCCACGGCCTCAAGTTTGCCGTCGCGCAAGGCGGCCGCGAACGTGGGGGAAACAGGCAGGCGCGGCAGCAGCGTCATTTGAGCCGCATGGTAAACGTCAGGCTTCCCATCCCAAGTGGCGTTTGCGAACTGGTTCTGCGGGTCCAGCTCATGCACCCAGCGGCCAGGGGACTCAATCAAGTGTTCCTGGGCGTAGTTCCACCACTGCCAAGCCTGGTGACGCAAGAGGGCCGCATCCGCTGCCTGCCCTTCAGCTGCCAGCGCTTTCGCTAACACGGAGGCGACCCCAACAGCTTCCGTCAACACCCAATGCATGCGCTGGGTGACGACCGGGTTACCTTCGAAGTCCGTGGTGTAAACGAAGCCCGGGTTGCCGTCCACGTCCCACCCGTCCTGGACAGCGGCGGCCATGAGCTGTTGACCGGCTTCTAACATCCAGTCCGGAACATCCAAGCCGGCGTCGGCGCGAGAGCCGCGTGCGTGCAGCATCAACCGCGCCCACTCCAACCCGTGGCCGGGCGTGATCCCGTAGGGACGGAAGGGATGGGCGGGCTCGTCCTCGTTATAGTCCTCGATAATCTCCCACTCGGTCGTGTAATGCTCCGGGATCCGCCAGCCCCGGTCCTTCGCCGTGTCATACACGAACTTCAGCACCCCGGTGGCGCGCTCCAAAAGTTCCACGTCGCCCAGTACGTCCGCTGCGGAAATCAGGGCCTCCACCGTGTGCATGTTTGCATTTATGCCCCGGTAATCTTCCGCTTCAGTGAACTCCCGGTTCCAAGATTCGGCGACCTTCCCGGTGGCGGGGTCGTACCAGTGCTCAAGTTGCTCGTCCAAGGCAGCCTGCAGCAGTGGCGCAGCGGCCTCTTCCCCCGCAGCCAGTGCAGATGCTGCAGCCAAGATTACGAATGCCTGAGCGTAGGCTTCCTTCCGGTCATTAACCGCGACCCCACGACCATCCCGCGGCACCGACTCAATGGACGCGTACCAACCGCCGTAGTCGTGGTCCCGGAAATAGTCGGTCAGTGATTTCACGCCGTGCTGCATGTATTCCCGCGCACCCTCAATCCCGTACAGGGTGGCGAGGGCGAACACGTGCGTCATGCGCCCGTTGATCCACAACTCAATGGGCTTGTTCAGGTCAACTTCCCCGTCGGCACCCATGTAGCCGAACCCGGCGGGAACCTTAGAATTGCGAGCGAAATCAACGAGGGCGCGGAACTCCGCATCTAAATCTGAATGTTTCACGGGTGGGCCTTTCGGGTCCGCCTGAACAAACCGCGGTAAGCCGCCGGCTAGGGGCGCGTGTGCTCTCCGCGCCCGACGATGAAGTCTTCAACCATTTCACGCGCGTCCTTGTCCACCATTTGCACGGGTGGGGACTTCATGAAGTAGGCACTTGGCGCCCACAGCGGACCACCAATACCGCGGTCCATGCCAATCTTCGCGGCGCGGATCGCGTCAATGACAATGCCGGCGGAGTTGGGGGCATCCCAGACTTCCAGCTTGTATTCAATGCTGATGGGCACGTTCCCGAACGTGGTGCCCTCAATGCGGACGAACGCGAACTTGCGGTCCTCCAGCCACGGCACGTGGTCGGAGGGTCCAACGTGAACGTCGCCCTCCCCATATTCGGAGGTCATGTTGCTGGTGACAGCCTGGGTTTTGGAGATCTTCTTTGACTCTAGGCGGGAGCGTTGCAGCATGTTCTTGAAGTCCATGT
>CAYFVT010000029.1:0-1404 GCA_964346705.1 uncultured Actinomyces sp.
CGAACTTCTTCTCCGCCTGCTCAATCAGGGTGAGCATGTCCCCCATGTCCAGGATGCGCCCAGCCATGCGGTCCGCGTGGAACCGTTCAAAGTCGTCCAAACCTTCACCGGTGGACGCGAACAGGATAGGCGCGCCCGTCACCCCCCGCACGGACAGTGCCGCACCACCGCGCGCATCACCATCCAGTTTGGAAACGACGACACCCGTGAAACCCACCCCATCACGGAAAGCCGTGGAAGTTTGGACGGCGTCCTGGCCCACCATCGCATCCAAAACAAACATGGTTTCGTGCGGGTTCACAGCGTCTCGGATGTCGCGGGCCTGCGCCATCATCTCTTCGTCCACACCCAGGCGGCCAGCCGTGTCAACAATGACAACGTCGTAGCCGTTCATGGTGGCATGTTCCAAGCCGCTGCGGGCCACCGCAACAGGGTCCCCCACACCGTTACCTGGTTCGGGAGCCCACACGTCAACACCCGCACGCTGCCCTACAACTTCAAGCTGGGTCACCGCGTTCGGGCGCTGCAAGTCGGATGCGACCAGCAGGACCTTTTTGTTGTTCTCCCTCAGCCACTTACCGAGCTTGCCCGCAAGCGTGGTCTTACCCGCACCCTGCAGGCCCGCCAGCATGAAGACCGTCGGCCCGCGTTTCGCGAAGTTCAGCTCCCGGGTTTCCCCACCCAAGGTTTCAACCAGCTGGTCGTGAACAACACGAACCACTTGCTGGCCGGGGTTCAGAGCATCCGAACGGGCGGCCCCATACGCCTGCTCCCGCACACTCTTCGTGAACTCCCGGACGACGGGCAACGCCACGTCCGCGTCAAGAAGAGCCCGCCGGATTTCACCCAGCGTGCTGTCAACGTCAGCTTCGGTCAGGATCCCCTTACCTCTGAGCCGCTTAAACGACTGAGAGAGACGATCTGAAAGAGAATTAAACATGCCCCTCACTCACCAATAATTGCGTCAACGAACGCTTCAGCATCAAACGGCGCCAGGTCATCCGGGCCTTCGCCCAACCCCACCAGTTTCACTGGTACACCCAGCTCTTTTTGCACGGCAATCACGATACCGCCCTTAGCGCTACCATCAAGTTTCGTCAGAACGATGCCGGTCAGTCCAACAGCCTCCGCAAACACTTGCGCCTGGCGCATCCCGTTCTGCCCCGTCGTGGCATCCAGGACCAACAGAACTTCACCAACTGGGGCCTGCTTTTCCATGACACGGCGAACCTTGCCAAGTTCGTCCATGAGCGCAGTCTTCGTCTGCAAGCGTCCAGCGGTGTCAACGATCGCAACTTCCGTACCGTCGTCGATAGCGGTCTTCACCGTGTCAAACGCGACGGCTGCCGGGTCTGACCCTTCCCTGTCAGTGGAGACGACCTCTACCCCCACCCGTTCACCCCA
>CAYFVT010000029.1:1504-14594 GCA_964346705.1 uncultured Actinomyces sp.
GGTCTGACCCTTCCCTGTCAGTGGAGACGACCTCTACCCCCACCCGTTCACCCCAAGTCTGCAACTGTTCGGTTGCGGCAGCCCGGAACGTGTCCGCAGCCCCCAGCACAACCGTCTTATCCTCAGCGCGAAGTAGGCGAGCCATTTTGCCGACCGTGGTCGTCTTGCCCGTCCCGTTAACACCAACCACCAGCACAACGGCCGGGTCACCTTCAGACTGGGCGGTGACGTTGAGGCTCCGGTCCATGTCCGGCCCAACCAGGTCAAGCAGCTCCTGACGCAGAACGTCGCGCGCCTCCTCATTGGACAGTGACCCCCGCACTTTGGCTGCCGTACGCAAACGCTCAATGATCTCTTCAGTTGGTTCCAGGCCAACGTCCGCCATCAGCAGGGTGTCTTCAATCTCCTCCCAGTCTTCAACTGAAAGGTCCCCGCGGGAGAACACTGCAAGCAGCGCCCGCCCAATTGAGCCCGAGGACGCCATCCGCGAACGCAGACGCTGCATCCGGGTCCCAGCCGGCTCCGGCACATCCAGAGCAGGAACCTCTGGAACCTCCACCTCCGGGACGGCGACCTCAACGTCGGCCACTGCCGCTTCAGCCACGTCCGCTTCGGGAACTTCGACCTCAGCAACCGCAACCCCGCCCTCTGGTGGTGGGGGTGTTGGGGGTTCCTCGATCCGCTGTTCAGGGGTGTCCTTCGGCGCCCACCATTGAGTGAAACCCAGGTAGAGGACGGCGATCACTGCCACCAGCACCAGCAGGGCAAGCACAATCCCCGCTGGCGTGGTCAAGAAATCAGTAAAACTGGTCATTCCCTAAGCCTACTTGGGCGCGCTTTACTTCGGGGAATCCAGCCCCTGATGCTGAGCCCATGTGGAAAGTCCCACCCAACGGGGACGCGAAGGCTCACCATCCTCCGCCAAACCAGGCGCGGTCCCCTGTTCAGGTCCAGCCAGGACCTCCCACACTGCGTCCGTCTCCACGTCCGACTCCGGCACTGGTTCCACTTCCGGTTCTGGAGCAGACTCTTGCAGTGGATCAGGCATTGGATCGGACACGAATTCGGGAGCAGGCTCCGGAGCGGCCTCAGGGCTCGTCACAGATGCCGGCTCCGCAGACACCTCAGAAACTGGTTCTGAAACCCCCTCTGGCACCGACCCCGGAACCGGTTTGGGCACAGAGTCGCGAACCACCTTCGGGACCGACTTCGGCACCGGCGGGGGCGGTGGCGGCGGAGGGGTGGCAGTAGCTGTAGTTGGCGTAGTCGGCGGTGGTGGGGGCGGCGGCTGCACTGCGGGAGGCGTGCTCAGTTCCTGAACTGCGGGGTCCTCAAACGCGGGGCCCTCCACTGCAAGATCCTGCCCAGGACCCGCAGTCTGCGGCCGCGGATCCACTGTAACGGCCTCCACCTCAACTTGGTTCGCATGGAACCCGGTCGGGGTGAATCCCGCTTGAGGAGTGACTGGCTCGAAGGATAAGGGCTCCGGGGGTGCGGGCGGCGGGGGAGGCAGAACCGAGACCGGCCCCTCCGTGGCTGGAACCTCGCCACCCGGCAATCTGACCGACCACTGGTGGCGGTCAGAGGCATCATCCGCAACCCCGGATGCCTGCGCCGCACCATCCGCTTCCACCGGGCCAGCATCCGACGCGGGGCGGCGACGCCAACTGGGTGGCTTCCACCGCGCTGTCTTCCAAGACGGGGAAGGCATTTCAGAAATACTGAGGGCCTCAAGAACCTCATCCCGATTCAGACGCCGCGGCGCACCAATATATGCGGACCCGGGGCGGGACTCCTCTTCCCACACATCAAAAAAGCTAACCGTCGTGGGCTGGACTTCCGGGTTCTTGGCCCCACCTAACCCCGTTTCGCGGACGTCCTGCGTTTGTTTCCGCACGGTGTCCCGCCAAGCGTCCCTTGAGCGTTGCGACAACATGGCAACACCAATAACGGCGGCGGCCACCACCAGGAGAAATCCGATTGCCAAACCCAAGGACGCTGCAAAACTCACGCTTTCCAGATTGACACAAAGCACCGACACAACGCCAGCGCACGACCCGCACTTAGCCAAACTGTGACCCACTGGCCCGGGCGAGGCCCTTCAAACACAACGCCCTAACTTGCCGGGATCAGGCCATTTTGTGGGACATGACCGCTGTAACACCGCCGCGCATTGACACGCCGTACAGGGCGTCCGCTATTTCCATGGTCCGTTTCTGGTGGGTGATGATCAGCAACTGGCTTTCCTTCTTCAAGTCCTCCAGCAGCGACAGGACCCGGGACAGGTTCACGTCGTCGAGGGCGGCCTCGACCTCATCCAACACATAAAACGGGGACGGGCGCGCCTGGAAAATGGCTATCAAATAAGCCAAGGCCGCCAGCGACCGCTCTCCACCGCTAAGCAAGGATAGGCGCGTGACTCGTTTCCCTTTCGGGCGGGCGTAAATCTCCACCCCTGTTGTCAGGGGGTCGTCGGGTTCGGTCAACTCAAGTTTCCCTACGCCCCCGGGAAAGAGGCGCTGGAAAACCTGGCTAAAGCGTTCTGCCACGTCCCCGTAAGCGTCCTCGAAAGACAGTTCCACCTGCCGGTCAACCTCTTGAATGAGGTCAAGCAGGTCAGCCTTGGACCGGTTCAGGTCCTCCACTTGCTCCAGCAGGAATTCGTAACGGGCAGACGCGGCCTCATACTCTTCCACCGCAAGCGGGTTCACAACCCCCAGCCGTGACAGTTCCCGGTTCGCCTTGTCCAAGGCGCGCTTGGCTTCCTGCCGGCTGAAGGGACGTTCATTGCCTTGCTCATCCAGCCACGGGTGGTGGGGCCCGTAGTTTGCCAGCAACCATTCGGTCGGGTCCTCAGTCGCATCCGCCTGGCCAACGCCCGGATCAGCGGCATCCGGGGGCCCCTGTTCCCCCACTCTGTTGTCTGTGACGGCGGCCTGCCCGCCTGTTTCGGCAGCGAATTCGACGGCCTCTTGAAGTAGCTGTTCGCGGGCGGAGGACAGCTGAGCGTAAGTGACCTCACTTTGCAGCAGGTCATCCCCGCCGCGGGCTTGACCCACCCGCAGTTCCTCCACTTGATTTCGCACCCTGGCGGCATGCGCGACCCGGTCATCCCGCTCGGATTGCAGTTGCCTCTTTCTTGCAGCAGCATTGTCGGCCAAGTCGCGGGCCTGCTTCGCGCCTTCCTCCGCTTGGGTGGCGATGTTTTGCAGTTGTTCCACTTGTGCTTGGGACTGCTGCTGCCTGCGGAGTTGGTTACCCCGGTCTTCCTTCATTGTCCGGGCATTCGCAGCGAACGCCCGGGCCTGCCGTTCCAGGGCCGCGTGCCGTTCCCGGATCACGTGGTGGTCCATGCGCGCCTGGTTTTCTTCTGAGAACGCGTTTTCGACCAGGGCGGCTATCCGCTCCACTTCCTGGCGCTGCTCCCCTAACGCTTCATCTGCACTGACCGGCGGCTCCCCCGCGCTCTGCGCTAACTGCTCGGCAGTTTCCGCCGCTTGGGCCAGGTCCTGTTGGGCCTTAGAGTGAGCCTCCACGGCCCGCTGCAGATCTTGGGCGGCCGCCTGTCGGTAGGCTTCCGCCCTGGCTTGCTTCTGCGCATCGCGGGCCCGTTCGGCATCCGCCTTCCGCAGCGCCGTAAGGGCACCCTCATGGTCGGCAGTTGCCGCGTCGAATTGGTCGCGGGCAGCTACCGTGGCCGCACGGGCGCGCGCTAACGTGGCTTGCTGCACATGGGCTGCCTCAGTCGCGTCCGCCAGGGCAGCCCGCAAGTGGAGTTCGGACCGGCCGGGCCGGCCAGGTAGCAGCACGGCATTGGCGGTCAAAACCTCTCCCGATGGCAGCCCCACCCGCGCGTCCTCACCCGCCCCCGCTTCACCGCTCCCCTCTGTTAGGAATGCCACCGCCGCTTCTGCGGTAGGCGCGACATAGCAGTTTTGCAGCGCCTGCTCGGCTGCAGTGCGGGCCGGCTCTTCCACCTGGACCACATCCAGCGCCAGTAAGCAGCCCGCGCTGCCGCCAGTGGGTGCGGGTTGCCCGTCACGTTCCCCGGGCGCACCATGGGCGCTTGCCGGCTGAGTCAGGTACCCGGACACAGCCGCGGTTTGAGCGTCTAACCCGGGTGGAAGATCCCGGACTAAGTCAGCCAAAGAAACGCCCTGCTCAATAACCAGTGTCCTGGTCAGGGGCCCCAGCAGTGCGGCAACAGCGTCTTCCCACCCGCGTTCAACCTTCAGCAGCCCTTGCAGTGGTCCCAGGCTGCCCTGCGGGGGCTGGGCGGGCTCCTGGTTTTCCGCCGCCAAAGTCTCTTCGAGGGCGTCGCGGCTGGCCGCTGCCTTCGACTGTTCGGCGGCTGCCTGCCTTTCTGTGGCCTCAGCCTGCTCCACCGCTTGACGGGCCGACTGCAGTCTGGCGGCCGCCTGCTCGTAGGCCAAGGCTTCCGGCAGTTCAGCCTGGTCGCTGGTTGCGGAGCCGTCTTTCCCTGAAGCGGGCGCGGGTCCCACGGCTGCTTCAGCCGCCGCCAGTGCCCGGGCCGCCTCTAATTCCCTTTGCTGCGCTGCCATCACCTGCTTTTCAGCGGTCTGCTTACGCGCCTGAGCGCCCTCCAACTGCCGCAGTCCCCGCATGTAGGTTTCGCGGGCCCGCTCGTGTTCGGCTTCCCTGCCACGCAGGCTGCGGCGCTGCTCATCCAACTGCTGCTGCAAACCCTGCCGGGCTGCCGAAGCTTCTTTCGCTGCTTCCTCTTTACTTTTAACCTGAACGGCAAGGGCCTGCGCCTCCTCCTCCGCTTCCTGGGCGCGCTGGAACCCCAGGTCAACCGAGTCCTCACTGATAGGTAACGGCACTTGCGCCGCGAAGTGGGCTCGTTCGCGCGCCAGCTCCCCCACTGACGCTAACCCCTGCGCGGCTTGCAAGAAGTCGCGGTGCAGTTCGCTGGCGGCCTCCATGTGGGCCTGGCCTTCACTGGCTTCCCGCTCCGCTTCAACCAACGTTGCCTGCAACGCTTCGATCCGCTGGGATGCGCCCTCATTTTGTTGGCGGAGGGCGGCTAAAACCTTCTTTTCTGCGGCAAGTTTCCGGGCGGCCTCACTCAAGTCGAAAGCGAGCAGTCGACCTTTCGCTTGCAGCATTTCGTCCCGCACGCCCGCCGCTTGTTTCGCGGCTTTCGCCTGCCGAGCTAAGGGACGTAAACCCGCACGCAGTTCCTCCGTCAGGTCTAAGACGCGCACCAAGTTCGCGTCCATGGACTCCAACTTGCGTAGCGCCCGTTCCTTCCGGCGCCTGTGTTTCGCTACGCCAGCGGCTTCATCAATAAACGCGCGCCGCTGCTGCGGGGTTGCCGCCAGGACCGCGTCCAACTGGCCCTGCCCCACAATGACATGCATTTGGCGCCCTAAACCACTGTCGGACAGTAACTCTTGAACGTCCAACAACCGCACGGGCTGGTTGTTGATCGCGTACTCGCTACCGCCGGAGCGGAACATGGTTCGGGAAATGGTTACTTCCGAGTAGGCGATAGGAAGTTTGCCATCCGAATTGTCAATGGTCAGCTCAACTTGGGCGCGGCCCAACGCAGGCCGGTCGGTGCCACCAGCGAAAATGACGTCCGCCATGGCACCGCCCCGCAATGATTTGGCGCCCTGCTCACCCATAACCCAAGCCAGGGCGTCCACCACATTGCTTTTCCCGGAACCGTTCGGGCCAATAATCGCGTTGATTCCCGGTTCAAACCTGAACCTGGTCGCGGACGCAAACGACTTGAAGCCACGCAGCGTCAGATCTTTCAGGTACATCCGGGTCTGAAACCTATCTTGTGGCGGCTAAGGGCCGGCACTTGGGTTTTGGGGATTTGGGGTTTACTCGTAACCGAGCTCCGGGAACCACAATGCGATCTCACGGATCGCTGATGTAGGGGAGTCAGATGAGTGAACAATGTTCTCCATAGCGTCATTGCCCCAGTCGCGCCCGAAGTCCCCGCGGATCGTTCCCGGCGCGGCCAGTACAGGGTTCGTTGCCCCACACATTAAACGTACGGACTCAATGGCCCGGTCGCCCTCAACAACAACCGCTACCAGCGGGCCGGAAGCCATGTAGTCCGCCAGCGACTGGTAGTAGTGCCTGTCCACGTGCTCCTCATAGTGCTCCGCCAACAGTTCCGGGCTGGCCTGCTTAATTTTCAGGCCCTTCAGCACGAAACCCTTATTTTCAATTCGCCGCAGCACTTCACCGATCAGCCCGCGCCGGTAACCGTCCGGCTTAATAAGCAGTAGCGTGTGCTCTTTTTCGGGATCCAACAGGTCTGGTGTAGGCACTTGTGATTCCTAACTTTAGTTCAAAGGTGGTCGTAGCCAGCCTCTATGGCAGCCACGATTTCTTCCACAGCCAGCCGGGCTTGTGGCCCAACCGCTTTGACAGTCACTTTAGCAGCGCTTGGCACACCAAGGGTCATTACCTCCATTGCAGAGGTCGCCCTCACCCCGTTAACGAACACCTCCGCGTCATAGCCGGCGGCCTGGCGGGCCAGGTAAGCGGCGGGGCGGGCATGCAAACCCTCGTGGTCGGCAACAACCGCGGTGCCCTCAAAGTCGGCCTCAACGTCCTCAGGTGCCGGCGCATGCTGGCAGGAGGCCCCCACTGCTGCAACAACATCGGGAAGAGACAGGCCCAGCTGGGCTGCGACAGCCGCGGCGACTGCGCCCTCCACAATCGGCCCCTCAGCCAGCACCATTTCCGGTGGATAATCGGCAAACTCCAACACCGTGTCAACAGTCAGATTCGCCGACCCCAGGTCCGTGAGGAAGACGACCCCCTGCCCGCCCGACGCCTTCAAGGCACGCTCCCCCGCTTCTTCAACCAGGTCGAACGCCGTGCCTAAGCCCCCATCCATTGTGCCGCCGGCCACTTCTATGTGAACGTCGGGGGCCATGGCAGCCGCCAGGTCACGCACGCCCTCAGCAATTTTGGCGCTGTGAGAAACCAACACTAGTGAGATCAAGGTGCCTCTTCCACCCCAACCAGAGTTTCGTTGGCCGCCGTAGCAGCCGCCTGCAACACTAGGGCTGCGGAGACGGCACCCGGGTCTAAATGCCCAACTGATCGTTCACCTAAGTAAGACGCACGCCCCTTCCGGGCGCGGAGCAGTTCCGTCGCTTCGGCACCCTCCTGGCCCGCTTCCGCCGCCGCCTGCCAAGCCTGCGCAGCAGTGCCACCAGCATCCGCTACCTGGCGGGCCGCCCCAATGGCTGGGAGCAGAGCATCCACCATGGTCTTATCCCCGGCCTCCGCTTTACCGCGAGCCTGCACCCCGTCAGTTGCCACCTGCAGGAAGTCGGCCACATCCTGGGCGGTGAGCAGCCGGTCTTCAGCCAGGTCCCCCATCTGGTCACCTAACCTATCGCCCAGGGAGCGGGCTGCCCGCAGGAACGCTGTCCCGTACAGGGGACCGGCGGCGCCCCCAACCGTGGAGAGGAGGGTTTTCGCAATATGTTTCAACAGTTCCGCGGTGGTTCCCGGCTCAGTCAACCTTTCCGAGCGGGCAACGGCCGTGAAACCACGGTCCATGTTCTCCCCGTGGTCCCCGTCCCCAATCTGCCGGTCAAGTTCAATCAGGTATTCCCTGTTTTCGTTTAGGACCTGGGCAGAAAGCTGCATCCAACGTCTGACCCACTCCTGGTTCTGTTCCACTACTACCTTCCTGCCCGGCTCTCACCGGTTCCTGTACGTTTGCTACTAGTTCCGCCATGCCGGTGTGGCGACGGGAGCATCAAAGTGTTCAATCATTTCAGAGTCCGCCCGGGTCAGAGTAATTGACATTCCGGGCATCTCCAGGCTGGTCACATAGTTACCTACCAGTGACCTGGACAAGTGAATCTGGTCGGCCGCAAGCAGTTCAGCAAGCCGGCGGAACGCAATGTACAACTCCATTTGGGGCGTGGCACCCATTCCGTTCACCAGGGCAATGACATTGTCCCCTGCCCGCAAGCCTAAGTCGTCACGAATGTGACCGTAGAGTTCCGCGACCAGAGCGTCGGCTGGTTCTAGGGGGCCGCGTCTGTAACCGGGCTCCCCGTGAATGCCAATCCCGAGCTCAATTTCGTCCTCACTCAAATCGAAGGAGGGTCTACCCACGTGCGGCACCGTGCACGGGCCCAGCGCCAGACCCATAGAACGCGTGTTGTCCGCCACCTTCTGGGCCAGGGCCGCCACCTGGTCCAGGGGCTGCCCTTCTTCGGCTGCGGCGCCAGCAATTTTTTCGACGAGGACGGTCCCCGCCACCCCGCGCCTTCCGGCCGTGAAGGTGGAATCTTCCACCGCACAGTCGTCGCTGACTAGAACGGAGGCCACGTTGATGCCGTCCATCTCAGCCAACTCCGCGGCTGTTTCGAAGTTGAGGACGTCCCCCGTGTAGTTCTTCACGATGTAGAGCACGCCCCCCGGACCGCCGACGGTGCGGGTCGCTTCTAGGATCGGGTCCGGTGTGGGGGACGTGAACACGGGGCCTGGAACTGCTGCATCCAGCATGCCTGGACCAACGTAACCCGCGTGTAGGGGTTCGTGTCCAGAGCCGCCCCCTGAAACCAAGGCCACCTTGCTGGGGTCTTTCGGCTGGGCGCGCTGCACCCAGTCCGGGTCAAAGTGGACGCGAACCTGGTCAGCGTGCGCGGCTTGAAATCCGGCTAGCGCTTCCTGCACTGCCCGGCCCGGTGCGTTGATCAGTTTTTTCATTGCCGCCCCACCAACTGGGTGACCTCCCCAACCAGGGTCAGGGACCCAAACACGATGATGCCCCGAGTGATGGTTGTGTCCGCGGGGGCGTCAGCAAGTTCGGTCGCCTTGTCAATCGCTGCTGGCAGTTCCTCTTCCACGCTGACACGGTCATCACCGAAGACATCATCGGCAATTTCCTTCAAATCCTGCATGCTGGCACCGCGGGCGGATCCCATGTCCGTCAGCACCAGATGGTCAATAGCCGGTTCGGCCTCAACCAGCATGGCTTCAATGTTCTTATCCTGCATCGCGGAGAACACGCCAACCGTGTACCCAAAGTGGAATGCTTCTTCCAGCCCGGCCACCATAGCCGCCACGCCTACAGGGTTGTGGGCCCCGTCGACAACTATTGAGGGCGAACGGCGGATCAGTTCCAGGCGCCCCGGGGAGCGGACCTGCATGAACCCCTCTTCAACAACTTCCGCCGGGAGGGCCTTGCCGCCCATCATCGCTTCAGCCGCAACTAGGGCGGCAGCGCTGTTGTGGGCTTGGTGCTCACCGTGTAACGGCAGGAACAGTCCCTCATAGGTGCCGGTTGGGGTGCGCACGTCCAGCATTTGCCCGCCAACTCCCATCTGGCGGGCGCTGACCTGCCAGTCCCGGCCTTCCAGCCACACCACGGAGTCGGTTTCGGCGGCGCGTGCCAGAATCACTTCCAAGGCTTGCGGCTCCTGTTCCGCGACCACAACGATGGACTTGTCCTTAATAATTGCGGCCTTCTCTGCAGCAATTTCGGCAAGCGTGGTTCCCAGGTAGTCCTGGTGGTCCAGAGAGATAGGCGTAATAACGCAGACCCCGGCATCCAGGACATTCGTGGCGTCCAAACGCCCGCCTAAACCGGTCTCTACCACTGCCACATCCACCGGTTCATCAGCGAACCCTGCCAGAGCGGTGATCGTCAGCGCTTCGAAGTAGGAGATTTGGGGCTCCTGCTTTTCGGCTGCCTGCATGTCCACCATCTCTATGTAGGGCAGCACGTCCTGCCAGGCCGCGACAAAGCGTGCCTGCGACCACGGTTCCCCGTTGATTTGGATCCGTTCGCGCACGTCCTGCAAGTGGGGGGACGTGAACGAACCGGCCCGCAACCCGAAGCCGTGCAGCAACGCGGCCGCAATCTTGGTGGTTGAGGTCTTCCCGTTGGTGCCCGCCACATGAATGGAGGGGTAAGCCTGCTGGGGGTCACCCAGAATGTCGAGCACTTCCCGCACACGCTTCAGGGACGGGTCGAAGTCATGTTCGGGGGTGCGGGACAGCAGGTGAGCGTAAATTTCGCCCACCGCCTTCGCGTTGGCAGCGTCCAGTTCCGCCTGATCCAAAAGGGAATCATGGTCGAAGTGATCGGCGTCCTCTTCCCCTTCTTCATCCCCGTACAAAATGGCGTCCACGAACTCCGGGTCCGCACCCGCAAGCAGAGTGTCTTTCACCAGGGCACGTAGGGCCTCTAACTGCTCATCCTCAGTTTCCGTGGGTTCCTTCGCGGCTGCCTCATCGTCCAGTTCCTCCGCTGCCATCAGGTAGGGAATCAGGTCCGCGGGTAGGGCTGCGGGCTCTTCGTTCTTCATTTACGGCCGCCTTTCCAGGTTGATCTCCAGCTTCTCACCTTCAACTGCAGTGAGGGTTTCCGCCAGGGTCTCCTTAGAGATCATGTCACGGTGGGTGTCCAGGGCGGCAAGTCGCGCGGCAGGAACCGTGAGCGTCACGTCAATCCGGTCCGCCACGTGCAGGTCCGCCTGCTTGCGTGCGTCCTGAATGGAGCGCACCACGTCGCGGGCCCACCCTTCCGCCTCCAGGTCAGCGTCAATTCCGGTGTCGAGGACGACGAACGCCCCACTGTCCAACACCAAAGCGACCTCATCGCCCGCTGCTTCCACCCGCTCACTGAGCGTGAACTGGTTCCCGTAAAGTTCCACCGGGGCACCATCCACTTCGACGCTGGGGAAACGGATGCCCTCACCCCCGTCAATTAGCTCCCACTCACCCTTCTTGGAGGCAGCGAACAGGGAACTGGTGGCCGGGCGGATGGCGTTAGAGAAGTTGCGCGGCGCCAGCGCCAGGTCCTGGCGGATCTTCAGACCGGATTCTTCTGGGGTTTGGAAGACGACCTCTTTCACGTTCACTTCGGAAGCGATCAGCGGCCCGAAACCGGCCAGACGGTCCGGGTGATCAGTCACAACGGCCAGGGTTGCCAGGGGTTGGCGGACGCGAATCTTCTCAGCTTTGCGCAGGCTGTGACCAGCGGAAACAAGGTCTTGGACCTCATCCATTCCCGCCACCAAGTCCTCGTCCTGCCAAGCTTCGGGCAGCGCCGGGTAATCCACCAAGTGCACTGATTCGCCGCCGGTTAGGCCACGCCAGATTTCCTCCGTCAGCAGCGGCAGCAGCGGGGCCGCGGCTTCCGTCAGCACCAGCAGCGCCGTGTACAGCGTGTCAAACGCGGACTGTTCCTCATCCCAGAACCGGGGCCGCTGGGTGCGGACATACCAGTTGGTGATGACCTCCAGGTGGTCCCGCAGGCGGGCTGCAGCCCGGGGCAGGTCGTATTCGTCCATGGCGACCCGGACTTCTTCCGTCACTTCCCGGGTGCGGGCCAGCAGGTACCGGTCCATCTCAGGCAAGCCTGAAATGTCAGTACCAGCCTGGTCTAAGCGGACCGGGGTGATCCCTTCGCCCTTGTTGGAAGCGTTCCCGTAAAGGGCCAAGAAGTAGTAGGCGTTCCACAGGGGCAGCAGCATGTGGCGCACGGCGTCGCGGATCCCGCCCTCAGTCACTTTCAAGTTCCCACCCCGAACGACGGGGGAAGCCAACAGGAACCAGCGCATGGCATCCGACCCGTAAGTGTCGAACACCCCGTAAACATCCGGGTAGTTGCGCAGGGACTTGCTCATTTTCCGCCCGTCATCCCCCAACACAATCCCGTGAGACAGGGACGTGGAGAATGCTGGCTTATCGAACAGTGCGGTGGCAAGCACGTGCAGGGTGTAGAACCAGCCGCGGGTTTGACCCACGTATTCGACGATGAAATCGCCGGGATAGTGGTCGTCAAACCACTCCCGGTTTTCGAACGGGTAGTGGATGGAGGCGAACGGCATGGCACCAGATTCGAACCAACAGTCCAGAACTTCCGGGACGCGGCGCATCATGGACTTACCTGTCGGGTCATCCGGGTTGGGGCGAACCAGTTCGTCAACGGCGGGTCGGTGCAGGTCGGTGACCGGCCCGAAGTCGCGCTCTAACGCTTCGTACGAGCCGTAGACATCCACGCGCGGGTAGTTCGGGTTGTCCGACTTCCACACGGGGATGGGGGCGCCCCAGAAGCGGGTGCGGGAAATGGACCAGTCGCGGGCCCCTTCAAGCCATTTGCCGAACTGGCCGTCCCGCAAGTGTTCGGGCACCCAGTTGATGTCCTGGTTTAGCTCCACCATGCGATCCCGGAACTTCGTGACCTCCACAAACCAGGAGGACACAGCCTTGTAGATCAGGGGTTCACGGCAACGCCAGCAGTGGGGGTATGAGTGTTCGTAGGAATCCTGCTTCACCAAGATGGGGCGGGCGTCTTCCGCGACTGTCTGGATGGGGCCGGTCTGTTCGCGCAGGTCGGACAGGATCAGGCGGTTGGAATCAAAGACCTGGACACCCTCATAATCTGGGACGGCGGCGGTGAATTTACCGGCCGAGTCAACCGGCACCACGGTTTTGATGCCCGCGGCCTGGCAGGCAATCATGTCTTCTTCACCGAAGGCGGGGGCCATGTGAACTAGGCCCGTACCATCCTCGGTAGTCACGAAGTCGCCGGCAAGAATTTGAAAAGCTTCCGGGCCGGGGGCTTCGCCTTCGGGCATGTTCGCGAAGTAGGGGAACATGGGCGCGTAGCGGCGTCCCACCAGGGCGGATCCCTTAAAGCGGGAGACGATTAGCTCTTCCAAGTCGTCCGCATTTTCCACTGCGAACTCGTCCAGGAACTGGTCGGCCAGGGCGGAAGCGACTATCGCCAGTTTGCCTGCCAAGGGCCCTTCCTGCGGCATGACAGAGACGTAGTCAATGTCGTCGCCCACCGCGATCGCCAGGTTAGATGGCAGCGTCCAGGGTGTTGTCGTCCAGACGAGGACGACCTCGTCCCCCAGTTGCCCGTCCTCGTCGTATAGAGGTACCCCGACGGTTGCCGCCTGGTCGGTGCGGTCCTGGTAAACGTCGTCATCCATGCGCAACTCATGGTTGGAAAGGGGCGTTTCATCCTTCCAGCAGTACGGCAGGACGGAATGACCTTCATAAACGTAGCCCTTGTCGTACAGGGTCTTGAACGCCCACAGCGTCGACTCCATGTATT
>CAYFVT010000030.1:0-9949 GCA_964346705.1 uncultured Actinomyces sp.
GGGGCTTCATCCTTAGCGGCACTGGGCGGAAGAGCAAGGTAGCCAGTGGGGCGGCTGTCCAGAGTTAGAGCTGCGACCAGCCTTTAGGTTGCCCCGGCCCGGCGCGGGGAATGGGTGTGGGTTGGAGCTCATGGGTGGTGCATGGAGCTCATGAGTACCCGCTGGGGCGGGTCCCCGGGCGTACGCATTGTCCCCAACCCACTCAGATGAGCTCCGCACCGCACTCATTCCCCACGCAGAGCCGCGACCCGCTCCCAATCGCGCAGGAGCTTTGACAGTCCTAGAGATGCGCCGCAACGACGCACGGTGGCCGGTGGCCCCTGGGTTGCCTGACAAGCGCGGTGCGCAGGGTGCTGTTCCGGTGAAGATGCCCAAGCATGCTGTCCTGCGGGCGGTTCTAGGATCGCCGGGAACTCCTGGGATCGCGGTGCGCTCAAATTGGTCGAAAACCCTTGGTTTCCGTTCCCCACGATCCCACGGGTTCCCCACCATCCTGGAACTAGAGCACTGGCGCAGCACGGCGAATGGGAGCTCCTTGGGACCCAAGCGGCCCCGCCGTGAGCGATAGGTATGCGCCGGTCGCTGGATCTCGGGGCGCGCATGGTTCCCACGAACCGCAGATTAGCCCCACGGAGCTCCCATTCCTGGGGACGTGCCTCCCGCAGCAACACATGTTGGCCGGTGTCCTGCAGGGGACGCCAAAGGCCCGGTTTCCGCTGTAATTGCAACGAAAACCGGGCCCAAAAAATTGGCGGTAGTGGTGGGATTTGAACCCACGGTGGCTTGCACCACACAACATTTCGAGTGTTGCACCTTCGGCCGCTCGGACACACTACCAAGCGTCAGGAAGCTTACACTCCCTACGCCCCGTTCGGAAACCGAACTTAGTCTAGGTCGACAACCAGGGTCGTGTAGTCGTCCTTGGCATCCTCGTAACGCTCCGCAACGTCTTCCCAGTTAATGACGTTCCAGAAGGCCTTCACGTAGTCAGCCTTGACGTTCTTGTAGTCCAGGTAGAAGGCGTGCTCCCACATGTCCAGCATCAGTAGCGGGACAGTGCCGACTGGCACGTTGCCCTGCTGGTCGTAAAGCTGGAAGATCACCATGCGGCGGCCGATCGTGTCGTACGCCAGGACTGCCCAACCGGAACCTTGCAGGCCCATCGCGGCAGCGGTGAACTGGCCCTTGAAAGCGTCGAAGGAACCGAAGTCCTTGTCGATGCCGGCAGCCAGTTCGCCCTCGGGCTTTTCCTGCGCGTCCGGGGTCAGGTTTTTCCAGAACACGGAGTGGTTACTGTGACCACCCAGGTGGAAGGCCAGGTTCTTTTCGTGCATGTTCACGGCCGCGTAGTCGCCGGCTTCACGCGCAGCAGCCAGAGCAGCCAGGGCGGCGTTCGCGCCGTCGACGTATGCCTGGTGGTGTTTGGTGTGGTGCAGGCGCATGATCTCTTCAGAGATGTGCGGCTCCAAGGCGTCGTAGTCGTAGTCCAGTTCGGGTAGGACATAGGTTGCCATGTAGTTCCTCCTACTTTGTATACCCGGCCGCTCACCGCAGCCAGTGACCCTTTTAACCTATCGGGAACCCGGCGGGGGCGGCTAGAGAGTTTCACCACCAGCCGACTGCGTTGCCCCCGTGTTGCGTGCCAAACTTGGGGCATGCATACAGATAGTCCCGCAGTGCCCTCGTCCGACAGTCCGCTCCTGCCAGCCCTGCGGGCGGACCTGGAAAGTTCGGGGTGGACGGTGGGGGCGGTTGCTGGGCTGTTGAGTGATTCCGCGCAGCAGGCGCTGGACCAGGATCAGCTGCTACCTGCAACTGTGGAATTGGCCAGCGTTGAAGCCGCCTCCCGCCAGGTGCTGCTCACCCGCCTGTTCCTGCTGGCTGAAGACTTGGAACCCGCCGAGGTCGCCGCCGCCCTGCCTGCTTTGGGGGTCGAGGGCGCCCAAACCTTGGGCCTAATCGGGCCGGCGGAATCGGGCAGACTCGCCGCCCTGCTTGATTTGCGCCCTCACACGGCCGAGGTGCCGGGCGTAGCCCCGCAGGACTGGTGGGTGCTGTCCGACCTCTCCCCAATACAAACGGGGCGGCCGCCGCGGGAGGACCACGTCTTGGGTATCGCTCAGGCAACCACGAACCTGCTGCGGCTGACCGTGCGCCAACCCGTAGAGTCCGCCCTGGACTTGGGGACGGGAAGCGGGATCCTGGCCCTCTACCTTTCTTTACACGCGGAGCGGGTGGTGGCCACGGACATTTCGCAGCGGGCCGCCGCGTTCACCCGGTTCAACGCCGCGCTGAACGGCAGAGACATAGACGTCCGCGTTGGCAGCCTGTTTGAGCCGGTTGCTGGCGAGCGGTTTGACCTCATTACTTCCAACCCTCCGTTTGTGATTAGCCCGTCCTCGACTAAAACTCGGTTGGAATACCGGGACAGCGGCTGGCGGGGGGACGGTCTGATTCCGCGGATCATCCGTGACTCGGTGGGCCACCTGACCACGGGTGGTCTTCTGCAAATGTTGGCGAACTGGGAAATCCACGGGACCGAAGCGCCGTGGGACAGTCGGGTCCGGGCCTGGCTGAACGGTTTGAGCGTGGATGCGTGGGTGGCGCAGCGCGATCGGGTCCCTGCCGCCCAGTACGCCCTGTGGTGGTTGCGCGACGCTTACGGTGAGGGGCGCGTTCCGGACGCGGAGTTCCGGGCGTGGCTGACAGATTTCGCGGCAGCAGGCATTACTGAGGTCGGACTTGGCTTCCTGGCCCTCCGCCCCGCCCCGGAAGGGGAACAGGTGGTGGTGTGCGAGGACGTTTCGGACACCATCGCCCCCGACGGGTTCGCCGTTCAGCGGGCACTGGAAAATCTGGCCCCGCTAAGCGCTTGGGGGACCGACTGGCAGGAAGTGGCTTACACGCGGGCGGCGGATGTGCGGGAGGAACGCTACTACGTGCCCGGGCAGGCTGACCCTGAGTTGATTCGCATCTCGCAGGGGGCGGCGGGCGGTCGCACCCGGCAAGTGTCCTCCGCGGTGGCTGCGCTGGTCGGGGTTTCGGATGGCACGTTAACACCCGCCCAAGTGCTGCCCATCATTGCGGACCTGTCTGGCGAACCCGTGGAGCAGGTGGTTGATCAGGTGGCAGCAGCCCTGCCGGAACTGTTGCGAACCGGGGTTTTACACAGGCAGTAAACGTATCCCCAAACACGCCGCACTTGACCGCTATAGGGTGCGGCGTTATATCGTCAGCCCTAGTGGCCTGCCCCAGTTCTGGTCCGTGATGGGTGGGCGCAGCAAGAGAATGGTGTTGCCGCAGTGAAACTCGTGATTGTCGAATCTCCCGCGAAGGCGAAGACTATCCGCAACTATTTGGGTGATGAATACCGGGTAGAAGCGTCCGTGGGTCATATTCGGGATTTGCCGACCCCTTCAAAGCTGCCGAAGAACATGAAAAAGGGCCCATATTCCAAGTTTGCGGTGAATGTGGAGGACGGATTTAAGCCCTATTACATGGTGCACCCGGATAAGCGGAAGCGGGTCTCCGAGTTGCGGGCCGCTTTGAAAGAGGCCGACGAGCTCTACCTGGCAACGGATGAGGACCGCGAAGGGGAAGCGATTGCTTGGCACCTTCTGGAGGTGTTGAAGCCGAAGGTCCCGGTGAAGCGCATGGTTTTCCATGAGATCACGAAGGAAGCGATAACGGCCGCCCTCGAAAATACTCGTGACCTGGACCGTGACCTGGTGGACGCGCAGGAAACGCGGCGCGTGCTGGATCGGCTGTTTGGGTATGAGGTCTCCCCGGTGCTGTGGCGCAAGGTCGCGCCCGCACTGTCTGCGGGGCGGGTGCAGTCGGTGGCGACGCGCCTGGTGGTGGACCGGGAGCGGGAACGCATGGCGCATGTCAGCGCCGAATACTGGTCGCTGGAATCAACGGTTTCCCCGGCTGGCTCTGATGCTGAAGACCAGACGTTCAAGGTGCGGATCAACCGGTTGGATGAGTCCCCGGTGGCGTCCTCGGCGGACTTCACTGACAGGGGGGTGCTCACTGAACGGGCGGAGAAAGCCGGCACGTTCGTGGTCACGGACCAGGTTGCGCACCAGTTAGCGAAGGCTCTGGAGGGAACGGCGGGCAAGGTGGCTTCCGTTGGGACACGCCCTTATCGTCGCCGCCCAGCCGCACCGTTTACGACTTCTACTTTGCAGCAGGAGGCGTCCCGGAAACTGAAATGGAACGCGTCAACCACCATGCGTACTGCTCAGAGTTTGTACGAGGACGGCCACATCACTTACATGAGGACCGACTCCAGCGCGCTTTCCGGGCAGGCGTTGAATGCCGCTAGGAATGCTGCGAAACGCCGCTATGGGGACGACAGTGTTCCCGCGAAACCGCGGATTTACGCGAAGGTAGCCAAGGGTGCGCAAGAGGCGCATGAGGCGATCCGCCCATCGGGGGATAAGTTCACTGACCCGGCCAGTTTGACTGGCAAGATTTCGGCGCAGCAGATGGCCCTGTACCGCCTGATTTATCAGCGGACCGTGGCTTCGCAAATGAATGATGCGATCGGGTACACGGCGACCGTGAAAGTGGACTTGCCGCTGACGGAGCAGGTGGCGGGGTTCAGTGTGGCCCAGGGGTCAACTTCCGGAACTGTCATTACTGACCCGGGTTTCCAGCGGCTGTACCAGGAAAGTAAGGACGCGGGGTCGAAGAAGAAAACGGACCGCACGGAAGCCCAGGATCTGCCGCAGGTTGAGGAAGGCCAGGGCATCGTAGAGCGCCTGACCTTACCTTCGGAGCACAAGACAACCCCCCCGGGTCGTTACACGGAAGCGACCCTGGTTAAGGCAATGGAAGAGCTGGAAATTGGTCGCCCCTCCACTTATGCCGCAACCATGCAGACGATCTCTGACCGGGGTTACATCATGCACCGCGGCCAGTACCTGGTGCCCACGTGGCTGGCGTTCTCAGTGACACGTCTGCTGGTGGAGAACCTGGGGGAGTTAATCGACTACCAGTTCACTGCCGAAATGGAAGCGGACTTGGACCGGATTGCTGCGGGCGATGCGGCGGGGAACCACTGGTTGGAACAGTTTTACTTCGGGGATGAAGAAACTAAGGCCCGCCATGCGGAAGCGAACCTGGACCCGTCCCTGTCAAGCCACGGCTTGCGCCATGCGGTGGAGAACTTGGGGGATATTGATGCCCGGGCCGTGAACTCCGTGGAGGTTGCGGAGGGCATCACGCTGCGAATTGGCCGTTATGGCCCTTACCTGCAGACACCTGAGGGGCGGCGCGCTTCCGTTCCGCACAGTATTGCTCCCGATGAGATGACCCCGGAACTGGCTAAACAGCTTTTGGAGGAATCCCGGGCGGACGGGCGCGAAATCGGTATTGACCCGAAGACGGGTGACGTAGTGGTCGCCAAGAACGGCCGTTTCGGTCCCTACGTGATGGCAACACCGCCAGTGCCGGAGGGCGAAGAGAAACCGAAGACCAAGAAGGCCGGACCTAAACCGCGGACAGCCTCGCTATTTAAGGGAATGGACTTGGGGACCATCACGTTGGAAGAGGCACTGCAGCTATTGTCGTTGCCCCGCGACGTGGGGGAGGACCCGGAGTCAGGTGAAGTTATCACTGCCCGCAACGGCCCTTACGGCCCGTACTTGAAGAAGGGGCGGGACACACGTCAGTTGCCGGATGAGGAATCCCTGCTGACCGTCACGTTGGAAGAGGCCCTGAAGCTGTACGCGCAGCCGAAGCAGCGGCGCGGGCGCGGCGCGGTTCCAACTTCGCTGCGAGAGTTCGGCACCGACCCGGTAAGTGAGAAGCCGGTGGTGGTGAAGGACGGCCGCTTCGGCCCCTACGTCACGGACGGGACCACCAATGCGACCATCCCCCGCAGCGAAACCGTCGAGGGGTTGACGGCGGAGCGTGCTTACACCCTGCTTGCCGACAAGCGGGACAAGGCGCCAGCACCCCGGCGTGCAGCAGCCAAAAAGACGACCGCCAAGAAGACCACAACCCGGAAGGCGCCAGCTAAGAAGGCTCCGGCTAAAAAGGCTCCGGCGAAAAAGGCCCCCGCTAAGAAGGCGCCGGCTCCGAAGAGTAGCAAGTGACGGATCGGGCTCTTAGCCTGGCTCGTTTCTTTCAGCAGGCTGGGCGGGGCTGGTTTATTTCGTTCGAGGGCGGGGATGGCAGCGGTAAAAGCACGCAACTCCGTCTGCTAACGGAGGCTCTGAATGAGGAAGGTGCCCCCGTCCTCGCCACCCGCGAACCCGGGGGCACGGACTTGGGGCTGCAACTGCGGAACCTGGTGCAACACGGGCCGGAGGACGTGGATGCCCGCACGGAAGCCCTGCTGTACGCTGCGGACCGTGCTTACCACGTGGCGACGGTGATCCGCCCCGCGCTGGACCAGGGCCTGACGGTTCTGGAGGACCGTTACATCGACTCTTCTGTTGCCTACCAGGGTGCTGCCCGTCAACTGGGCACGGAAGAGGTTGAAGGCTTGTCACTGTGGGCGACGGAGAACCTGCTACCCGACCTGACCTTGCTGTTTGATGTTCCAGTGGAACTCGGGTTAGAACGTGCGGGCGCAACCCCCGACCGTTTGGAGCGGGCGGGCATCGACTTTCACCGCCGGGTGCGCCAGCAGTACCTGGCCCTGGCGGACGCACACCCTGACCGGATCATTGTCATCGACGGGGTGGGAAGCGTGCAGGAAGTTTTCCACCGCATGACCAGGGCCCTGTGGGAAGCGGTCGGAAAGTGACGGTTTGGGATCGCCTGATCGGCCAAGATGCCGCCGTGAAGACATTGAAGGCGGCCGCGGAAGAGGGACGGCGGGTGGCAGACGGGGAGCAGACCTCGCGCCAAGCGCTGAGTCATTCCTGGCTGGTCACGGGCCCCGCCGGTTCGGGCCGTTCGACGGCTGCCCGGGCGCTTGCGGCCGCCCTGCAATGCACAGGTGACGTGGTCGGCTGCGGGGAATGCAATGGTTGCCGCACCACGTTGGCTGGCAGCAACGCGGACGTGGCCGTGAAGGCAACCGACAAGGTCATTTTCAAAAAGGACGACGTGCGCAGTTGGGTGACCGAGGCGTATGACAGTCCGCTGCTGGGCCGGTGGCGGGTGATGATTGTTGAGGACGCCGACCGCATGTCCGAAGAAGCCAGCAACGTCCTGCTGAAAAGCTTAGAAGAACCGGCTGAACGCACCATTTGGCTGCTTTGTGCGCCAACGCCCTTTGAAATTCTGCCCACCATCCAATCCCGCTGCCGGGCCCTGAACTTGCGAACGCCCCCCATCGAAGCGGTGGCGGAATACCTGGTGGAAGCGGAAGGCGCCGACCAGCAGGCTGCCACCCGCGCCGCGACCCTGGCCCAGTCCCACGTTGGCGTGGCCCGGGCACTGCTGCGTAACCCTGACCTGCGGGAGGACCGCAAGGCCTTGTTCACCCTGCCGTTGCAGGCGGGTGGTGTTGGGCAGGCTGTGCTGATCGCACAAAAAATGGATGCCCGCGCCCGCGAGCAGGCGAAAGCGCGGACGGAAGAAGTAAACGAAAACGAACGTATTGCCCTGCTGGCATCCTTGGGGTTGCGGGAAGGGGAGGCGGTCCCCCGGCAGTTGCGCGGCATGGTCAAAGACTTGGAAGCAGACCAGAAACGGCGCGGCGCCCGGGCGCTTGCGGACGCCCTGGATTTAGCGTTGGTGGACTTGACGGGGTTCTACCGTGACGTCCTGGCCACTCAAATGGGCGCCACAGGGCAAGTGGTTAACGTTGACCTGGTGGATGAAATTGGGGCCATGGCATCTGATTCTTCCCCCCAGGATGTGTTGGCCGCCGTGGATGCGGTTGCCTTAGCCCGGCGGAGGTTGCACACGAACATGAACCCGAAACTGATTTTGGAGGCAATGGTTGTATCCCTTGCAAGCCCCCACCTGGTTGCGGCACGCAGTGAGTAAGGTGGCACGCATGCGTAAAGCGTGGAAGTTTCCGGCAGTCGCCTTTTCCCTTGCCGTTGTCCTGGCAGGGTGTGCTCAGGCGGGGCCGTCAGGTGAGTCTTCTGCCCAGCCTCCTGCCGTCCAGTCGGCGGGTGGCCAGGACTCTCCAGCCGGTCCCCCCACCGCGGAAGTGGAGGGCTTGAAACCCCGGGCCGACGCGCCGCAGGGCTTCGCCGGCTACTACGACCAGCAGATTGACTGGCAGGTGTGCCAGGCGGAGGAAGTGGTGGCGGACATGCTGCCCACCCCGAAAGACTTAGAGAACTACCAGTGTGGGACGTTTGAGGCGCCCATGGACTGGCACGACCCGGACAGTGCGCCAATTGAGATGGCGGTGGCCCGCTACGTCGGGGATCAGGGTGGCGAGGACGGTCCGGCCTTGTTCTACAATCTTGGCGGCCCGGGCGGGGACGCTGTGCAGTCCCTGTCTAGCGTGGTCAGTGAAATTTTGACCCGGCAAGTGGTGGACACCTTCCAGGTTGTGGCCGTGGACCCGCGCGGGGTGGGGCAGTCCAGCCCAATCTGGTGTTTGACGGATGAGGAACGCGACGCCAAATACGCCCGGGACGACAATTTAGACGACATGACCCCGCAGCAGCGGGTTGATTTCTACACGACTGAAATTTCCGACTTCGGCGCGAAGTGTCAGGAGCGCAATGGGGAAATTCTGGGCCACGTTGACAGTGATTCGGCGACACGGGACTTTGACTTGGCCCGCGCCCTGCTTGACCAGTCGCAACTGAACTACATTGGGTTCTCCTACGGAACGGTGTTGGGTGCGACGTACGCGGAACTGTTCCCGCAGCGCACGGGCCGCCTGGTCCTGGATGGGGCATTAGACCCGCAGTTGGATGTGAATGAGCTTTCAGCCCTGCAGCTTGGGGGGATGGAAGCGTCCCTGTACAACTGGATTGAAACCTGTCAGGCGGGGCGCAGCTGCCCGCTGAGTGGTGACCTGGAATCTGGCAAACAGCAGATGATTGACTTCCTGGAAGGGGCGGCTGAAAACCCGATTCCCACGCAGGACCCGGACCGGCCGCTGAACGGTAACCTGGCATACACCGCGGTGATTGGTTCCATGTACAACACGCAAATGTACCCACTGCTGACGGAAGGGATACAGCAAGCTAAGAAGGGGGATGCCTCCACCCTGCTGTTCCTAGCCGACTACTACAACGACCGGGGCAAGGACGGCGTGTTCACGTCGAACAGTGCGGACGCGTTTGTAGCGGTGAACGCGCTGGATTATCCGCCGGTTGGAACATTGGAGGACTGGGAGCGCACCGCCGAAGAGCTCGGCAAGAACTACCCGGTGCTTGGTGGGGACTTCGGTTACGCCTCAGCAGGTTTGGATGCTTGGCCGGTTCAGGCCACAAACCAGCGGAGGAAACTTACCGCACCCGAAGCCCCCGCACTTCTAGTCATTGGCACGACTAATGACCCGGCAACCCCGTATGTGATGGCTGAATCCCTGGCTGATTCCCTGCAGTCCGCCACGCTCATTACTGTGGAGGGGTGGGACCACACGGCCTACCGGTCCACCGCATCCGACTGTGTGATCGGTGCGGTTGACCGGTTCCTAATCAACGGGGAAGTCCCCCAAGATGGGCTGGTCTGCGAATAGGGTTCGGCGGCTTTCGACCACGGCCCAGAAAGCGGGACGGCCAGGCACATGGCCGCTGACATAGTTCGGCAGGTGACTTAGAAAAATGGAGGGACCACCCATGAAACCGCCAGAAGTGCACACAGAAGTGCACACAGAACCCCAAACTGCGGGCCCGGCAGAAGACCCAGCCCCGACACACGGTGAAGAGCCCCTGTTCGTCGGCATCCACGGGGACAAGGAATCAGTCCACGTTGCGGTAGCGCGGCGTGACGGAGGGCTGGTCGCTGAGGCAGCAGGCCCCGGAATTAGCCCCGGAATTGGTGCTGGGCTCAGTGGGACGCCCAACCCGGA
>CAYFVT010000030.1:10049-14073 GCA_964346705.1 uncultured Actinomyces sp.
GCCCCGGAATTAGCCCCGGAATTGGTGCTGGGCTCAGTGGGACGCCCAACCCGGATGCCAGCGAACTGGCGGCAGTCTTGACTAGCGTCTTTGCGGCGGCGTTGAAGGGTGTGAAGGATCTTGGTGCCATTGAGGGCGGGCTGGCTGGCCTGGCGGGGACACCCGCTGAAACCCAGCTGCTGCAGCAGGCTGCTGACCGGGCGTGGGAGGGCAGCGGCCTAGCAGGAGCTATCCGCGTGGTGCCAACCTTGGTCACGGCCTTCTGGTCAGGCCTGGATCAGTGTGGGGACAAAGAGGCTTTGCCGCAGGGAACAGTTCTGATTGCCGGGTCCACGGCTGTTGCAGCCGAAGTTCGGGGTGCGGACCTGGGTGCAGTGGCTGACGGCTACGGCCACCTGCTTGGCGACGCGGGCAGCAGCGCCTGGTTGGGCAGGCAGGTTGTGCGTGCCGCGCTGGATGGGGATTCCGGGCGGGGGCCAGCAACCCTGCTCACTGACTTGGTACTAGCCGGACGCAGTTCCAGCGACGTGATCGCTGGCGTGTATTCACATCCGCCCCATGATCTGGGGAAGTACGCGCCTCTGGTTGATCAGGCGTACGGTGTGGGCGACCAGGTGGCGTTCACGATTGCCACCAAGGCAGCGGAAGAATTGTTGGCGACCGTTGACTCGTTACCAGGTCAGGACCGTCTCGTTGTCCTTGTTGGAGCTGTTGCGACTGGCGATGGGCCTGTGGGGGAGCTTCTGCGTGCCGGACTAGTTCAGCAGGGGCGCGAGCTCCGCGTGGGTGGCTCCTGCGCGTTCGGGGCCGCGTTGTTGGCCGCCTGCAGCTAGTAGGTGAGTGCGCAGGGGTGTGTCCCGTTCCCTATTCTGGTGGGGGCGGGGGCGCGCCAGGTTCGTTATACTGGTCGGCGGACTTACTCCCGGACCCTTACATGGGACCGGGTTTGTCTACCGGGGCACCAGCCCTGGTTCGCCACCTTAGCTCAGTCGGCAGAGCGATTCACTCGTAATGAATAGGTCGCGGGTTCAATTCCCGCAGGTGGCTCCACGTATGTGCTAGGCGCGAACTGCGCGTCCCTCTCGTTCCCGCTTGTCCTGTAGTGGTGTCCTGTTCCCCTGTTTCGTGGAATGGACCACCTGAATGTCGTGTGGGGCCGCGTGCTAGCTTCGGTCTATGAATGTTACAGAGATCATAAAAGTAAAGGGTGACGAAGTTGTTTCGTTGCCGACAACAGCGACAGCAGCCGAATTGGTTGAACTCCTGGCAGAACGTGGGATCGGTGCCGTTGTAGTGATGGAGGGGGATTCCCTAGCGGGGATCGTGTCTGAGCGGGACGTGGTCCGCCACGTAGCAGGCGGGGGAGTGCTTGATATTCCCGTGGCTGAAATCATGACCACTGCCGTCGCGACCTGCTCCCCAGGAGATGAGCTGCCTGAGTTGGCGACCGTAATGACTGAAGAGCGGGTCCGGCATCTGCCAGTTGTGGAGGACGGCCAGGTCGTTGCCCTGGTGTCCATTGGGGACGTTGTTAAGGCTCGGATGGATGACCTGCAAGCAGAGCGGGATCATCTAGCCGGATACGTTCACGGCTGAACCCAGCGCGCCGATAACTCCGGTGTGACGACAGCCCGGCACGCTGCGTGCTTGCAGGACCGCAGAGGTAGCCTAGGCAACAGCGCTTCCCGCATTGTTCTAGTACAATGCGAACTATGGAAGAAGAGACTCAGGGCGCCTCAAAGGGGCGCCGCGCCGCCAGGCTGGCTGCAACTGCGACCGTTGGGGTCACAACCCTCACGACACTCATTGGCGCGTTCTTACTGTGCCAATGGCTGCCGCAACTCCCGAACCCGGCCGCCGTCCACTGGGGTGTAGGTGGACGCCCCGACGGGTTCGCCCCGCCCGGTGTCTACTGGATTCTGCTTTTGGTTGCGGGCTGGCTTCTGCCCGTCCTCATGGTTCTGCCTTGGGGTCGCTTCCGGCGCCCGCAGCCCAGCCCCGCATACCGTTCCGTATCCAGTCCCGCATACAGTCCGACGGGGCGTTTCATGGCGGCCACCGCCGTGTGGCTGAACGTGCTGATGGTGGGACTTGCCATCGGAGCCGTTGGCAGCCAGCGGGGATTGACCACCGCTGATCTTGCGCCAAACATTTATTCGGTCTTGGCCGCAGGGTTCGCGGCCTCCACGGTTGCGGCAGTCGGCATGTACTTTGTCCTTCCCAAACCGATCCCCAGCCAGTGGCGCGGGCAGGGGCAGAAGGTGGCTCCCGTAAAGCTGGAACCCGGGCAAACAGTGGCCTGGACATCGCAGGCAACCTCTAGCCTTTGGCTTATCGTTCCAGTCCTTCTTGCCGCCGGCCTCACCCTGGTTTTAGGGGTATTCACGGGTGTCGTCTACCTGCTGGGAACTGCTGGCCTGCTGCTGTTGATGCTGGCAATGGCGGGCGCTTTCAGGGTTTCAGTTGGCGCCCAAGGCCTGCTGGTTCGTTCTTATTTGGGCTGGCCGCGTCTGCGCGTGCCCCTGGACCAGATCGACGCCGTGCGGGTGGTGGATGTGGAGCCCTTCCAGGAGTGGGGCGGGTGGGGTTGGCGTTCCCGTCCCGGCGGCACGGGCATCGTCACCCGGCGCGGTCCCGGCCTGGAGGTTCGGCGCACCAACAACCGGATCCTGGTTGTCACAGCGGAAGATTCCCCGTTGGGGGCCGCGGTCCTGCAGGCATTAGTTGATCGGGAAGGTGACAACGGTGTTGGTGCGAATTGACCCGGAAGCGGCTGACCCCCTTTTTGCTCAAATCGCGGACTCCATCCGGACGCAGATTGCTCAGGGCACTCTGGGTGCTGGCACACGTTTGCCTCCCGCCCGGGACTTGGCCGTACAGTTGGACGTCAACGTTCACACCGTCTTGAAGGCTTACCAAGAGCTGCGTGATGAGGGGCTGGTGCAAGTCCGGCGCGGCCGCGGCACCCAAATCACCGATAAAGCTGGCGCCCTGCAAGACCTAGCGCAGGACGCGGAGTCGCTGCGACGACGGGCTGAGGGTCTAGGCGTCAGCACCCACAGCCTGGTCGCCATCCTGCGTGGGGGTTAGCTGATTCTCCGCGCTTTCGACGTGCGGCTGACTGTCTTGTAACCCGCCTTGCTTCCCGTGACTTTCACGGTCAGGCGCTGACCCCTGCGGCTTGCGGGCACCTTATATTTGGCTTTTGTGGCGCCCTTGATCCGTTTCCCGTTCGCATACCACTGGTATTTCAGGTTCGCGGCGGGCTTCCACTTGGCTACGCTTGCGGTTAGCACCCGCCCTCGTTTAGCGGTCCCCATAATGACGGGTTGTTTTGAGGTCAGTTTCCCGTAGGCAATCTTGTTCGTCTGCGCGGAAACTTTAGAGGCCGTGGCGTAGCCCGCCTTGCTGGCGGTGACCTTCACTTTGATGCGTTTCCCGCGGTGTGCGGAAGTTAGTTTCAGTGTTTTCCCGGTCCGACCTTTAAGGGCCTTCCCGTTTGCGTACCACTGGTATTTGTATTTGACCCCAGCCGACCATTTGGTTCGTTTGGCGGTTAGGGTTTCGCCGACCCGCCTGGTTCCGCTGATGGTTGCGGTGCCCCTGGTGATCGTGCCCGGGGCGACAGGGGTGGTGTTCGAGGACGTTCTCGCCCGCGTCTCATATCCCGCCCTTTTGCCGGTGACCTTCACTTTGATGCGTTTACCGCGGTGTGCGGAAGTTAGTGTCAGTTTCTTCCCGGTTGCGCCAGTGATGGCGGTGCCGTCCGCTAACCATTGGTAGGTGATTGTGGCGGCCGGGCTCCACGTTCCCGGGTTCGCGGTCAGGGTTCGGCCGACTTTGGCGGTCCCGGTAATGGTGGGTGGTGGCGCCGTCTTAAAGTTGGATGGTGCCCGCGAGAAGGTAACTTCAATGCGTGCCTGAGTCGTGGTGGTGCTGAGGGTTTTCACTTTCACCCCGCTGGTGCTGCCCGCAGCCAGTGAAGTGTAGGTTTCGTTCAGATCGAAGAAGGGCAGCCCCTGTT
>CAYFVT010000031.1:0-13892 GCA_964346705.1 uncultured Actinomyces sp.
TCAACCAGGGCGACCTCCATCACCATGAAAGACCCCTCCCCATCTGGAACCACGTCGACCCGGTTGAATAGGAACTGTTCGTCCCTGCCCATGCGGGAACGCACGTAGTCGTGGATTGCCACCCGGATTTGTTCGCCCCACCGCAGTTCTTGGTCGGTGGCGGGGCGGGCGGAAACGACGGCCTCCCTAATCTTGCGGTCCGTCACCTGCGAGGGGTGCAGCAGCGCTTTCTTCTCAACGGTGTGGGAGAGCAGGCCGTTGAAGAACACCAGGGAAATTTCGCCGTGAACGTCAACTTCCTCCTGATAGCGCTGGATCATAATGTCCCGGCCGTTACCCAACAAATCCATGGCTTGGGCGATGGCGCGCTGCCGGTGCACCGTGTCAATCGATGAGTACCGGCCAATGTCACGCACACCCGAAGACACGGTCGGCTTAATAATAAAGTCACCGAAGGCCGGGAAACGGGTGTGCACCTGGCGTTTCGCATACCCTTTTGAGGCCGCCACCCAAGTGGTCTCAATGGTTGGCAGCCCGCGCTTCGCCAGTTCCTGTAAGTAGTGTTTGTCGGAGTTCCACGTCAGAATGTCCGCACTGTTCAGGATGCGGGGCACCTCACGCGCCCAACGCAGGAACCCTTTCCTGTCACTGGCGTAGTCCACCACGGAACGGACAACCACCATTCCAGCGTCGTCCCAATCCACGTCCGGGTCCGTCCAAATTTTGATCTGCGGGTCCACGCCACGTTGGGCTAAGGCATCCAACAAACCGTTTTCGTCCGGGTACAGGTTCGGCATTGAGGCCGCGGTCGCAAGTGTCACCTTTGGTTTGCTCATGCCTTTAGGTTACCGCGCTTTCCCGCCCGGCCGGTAGGAACCCGTCTGTCAGCGCAGTCCCAGGGGCCGGCTTGCTGCCTCTTCCAGTAGTTCCGTTACTAGCTGCGGGTATTCCAGCCCGCTGGCACGGAACATTTCGGGGTACATGGAAAATGGGGTGAAGCCGGGCATGGTGTTCACTTCGTTTAGGATCAGGCGGTCGGTGTCCTGTTCGTAGAAGAAGTCGACCCGGGAAATACCTTCCCCCTCTAAAGCTGTGAATGCGGCGACGGAGATGCGCCGGATCCGTTCAGTTACGCCCTCCGGCAGTTCCGCGGGAACAGTCAGCCGCACCGCATCGGGAGCGAAGTACTTGGTTTCGTAGTCGTAAAAGTCCTGCCCGGTCACCGCAATTTCCCCAACCGCTGATGCCACAATCCGCCCATCAGCCGTGCTTAGAACACCGCATTCGACTTCGCGGCCGGGGCTGGCGGCCTCCACAATCACCCGCGGATCATGCTGGACTGCGGACCTGATGGCCTCACCCAGATCCTCAGGTGCATCAACTTTTGTGACTCCCAGGGAGGATCCCGCCCGCGTCGGTTTCACGAACACCGGGTAACCCAACTGGGCGACCTTGTCAGCCCACTCTTCCTGCTGGTCCCGCCACTGGGCAGCGGTGAACGACACCCAACTGCCAACATCAATCCCCGCTGCCGCCAGAACTGTTTTCGCTAAATACTTGTCCTGAGCAACAGCGGAGGCAGCCACCCCACACCCCACGTACCGCACGCGCGACATTTCAAACAAGCCCTGCACGGTGCCGTCCTCACCAAACGGCCCATGCAGCAGGGGGAAGACCACGTCAATGTTGCCAACAGTGCGCAAAGTGGCGGGGATCGGCTGCTGCTGGTCGTCAACCTCAAATTCAACCAGCGTGGGTTGGCCAGGGAGCAGCGCGACCCGCTTGTCCCCCACCTGCACCGTGTAACCCTTATCGGCGCCCAGATCGTATTCGTCCGGCGTCACCGGCATGGGCACCCACTGTCCCCCAGGCGCAATGCCAACGGCGATGGGCTGCCACTTCTTCTGGTCCAACGCCCGCAGGACCCCACCCGCGGTTGCGCAACTAACCTGGTGCTCCCCGGACTGCCCGCCGAACAACACCATAACTTTAGGTCTTGAATCTGCCACTGTAGTCATGGACCCCAGCGTAAACCCCGCGGGGGCCCGCGGCCGACTTCCCCGCGGGTGAGGGCACTAATCCAGCAGTTGGATCTCCCACCCATCCATCTTCTGGGGGCGGCCCAACAGCATTTCCCCCATCTGATCAATGGAGGCGCGCCCCGAAATTACTTCAACCACAGCCTGCGTTATCGGCATGTCAACATCCAGGGATTGGGCCATTTGCAGGACGGGAACAGCGGTCTTCGGGCCTTCCGCGACACCGGGGGAAAGTGAGACGGCCTCTTCCAGTGTCATGCCCTGCCCCAACCGGTTCCCCAGCGTGTAGTTACGGGACAGTGTGGATGAGCAGGTGGCAACCAGGTCCCCAATGCCCGCGATCCCCGCGAAAGTGGTGGGGTCCGCCCCAAGCGCCGTGCCGAACCTAGTCATTTCCGCTAAGCCACGCGTGATCAAGGTGGACTTCGTGTTGATCCCTAAACCAAGGCCGTCCGCCGCCCCGATTGCCAGTGCGAACACGTTCTTAGTGGCGCCCGCAATTTCCACGCCCGTAACGTCAGTGGAAACGTAGGGGCGGAAATAACCAGAGTGGCACAGTTTCGCGATCCGTTTCGCTGTTTCCACGTCCCTGCTGGCCACGACGGTGGCGGCGGGTTGTTCGAGGGCGATTTCGCGCGACAAGTTGGGCCCCGAAATGACGGCGATCTGGCTGTCTGTGAGGCCGCCCTCGTCCGCCATTATTTGGGAGATGGTGCGGTGCGTGCCGCCTTCAATGCCTTTAGACAAGGACACGTATGTGGCGTCGGGCGCGTACTTCACCGCCTCTTTCACCACTTGACCGGTCACTTGGGTGGGAACAGCTAGCACCACCAGGTCTGCGCCTTCAACGGCTGCTTTCATGTCAGTGGTTGCGGTGATGCCTTCGGGCAGAATAATGCCTGGCAGGTAGGCGGAGTTTTCATGGTCGTTGATCAGGTCCACAACTTGCTGGCGGCGCCCCCACATGACAACGTCTTGCCCGCCGTCGGCCAGCACTTTAGCGAAGGTGGTTCCCCACGCACCGGTCCCCAGGACCACAATTTTCTCTTGTTCCATGGCGTCCTTCCCCTTCAACTTCCCGGCCAGTAGGTGTGACCCGTACGATATAGGGTAGCAACCACAGACGCCGCTAGCCCGGCCCCACCGTCAGGAGGCACCATGACCCGCAGGTTGAAAGCCGTTAGTTTCGCGTCCGCGGGTGCTGCGCTTGCCCTGGCGGTCGGGGCGTGCTCCCCCACCGCCAACCAGCCGGAGGCCGGCCAGTCCCCGCCCGAAGAATCCCAGTCCGAAGAGGGCCAATCGCAGGAAACTCAGTCGCAGGAGGCAGAGGCGGAGGCAGAGGCGGAGCAGCCTGCCGACACCGAAGAGCTCGTGGAGGAAGCAGCGGACCAAGATGCGGGGACCACCGCGGGAAGTGCTGCGGAAAGTGGTGGGGGCGGGTGGACGTTGGGACCCGTGGAGCACCGCGGTGAATACGCTGACGTAGAGGGCGCCCAACCAATTGTGACGGATGTGCGCGTGGGAGCCCACGACGGTTACGACCGGGTGGTCGCAGAGTTCACGGGCGATGAGGCCCTGGGGTGGCGGGCCCAGTGGGTGAACAGGCCGCATGAGGTGGGCCGCGGGGACCCCATCAACATTCCCGGCTCCGCATTCCTAGATGTGAACGTGACGGGCGTTGGGATCCCCATGACTGATGAGGATTACGAGCTCTACTTCGACCAGCGCGGTCCCCTAACCGCTGGCAGTGTGGCCGCAGTTTACGACGCCACGTTTGAAGGTTCCGCCCACATTGTCATTGGCGTAGACCAGCAGCGACCGTTCAAGATCTACCAGCTAGACAACCCGCTACGGGTGGTCATCGACATCCAAACCCCCTGAACTTACGGGCTTGATTCGCGGGCCTAATTCCGGATCTGGGGGTTTGCGGGGAGCACGTCCTGTACCCGGTTGACTTTCGCTAGGTTGCGGCGCCAGCGGGACAGTTTCTTCAACTGCGGTTTGGCGGGGCCGTCCTCCGCTCTCATGTTCCACGGGGTTGCGGGGGCCTCCTCCGCCCGCATGGTGGCGGCGCCCTCTTCCAGGGCGTTTTGGAGGCGGCGGGTCAGTTCCCGCACGCCCTCCCAGTTCGATGAGTCCCCCTCAATATCCGAATAGTCAATTGGGGGCAGCACGTTAATCAGCAGTTTGGGGCGGTGCAGTTTCGGGATGAACGGGGCATACCGGTCCATCACATCCTGAGCGCCCCACTGGATGATTGGCACCACGGGCACCCGCGTGTCCAACGCCAAACGCGCCAAGCCCGTTTTGCCTTTCATAGGCCAGAACGCGGGGTCCCGGGTCAGGGTGCCTTCAAAGTAGATGCCAACCACGTCGCCCTCATCCAGCGCGGCCCGGGCATACTTCAGCGAATCGCCGGCCTCCGCGGAGTCACGAACCACGGGAATCATCCCCCACCACCGCAAGAAGGGCCCCACCACGGGAACCCTGAATAGGCTTTCCTTGGCTAGGAAACGGATCTCAATCCCATTGTCAGCCAGGAAGTACCCCATCAGTGGCGGGTCCACGTTCGAAATGTGATTCGGTGCAACAATGAACGGGCCGGACTCCGGCAAGTTCTGCAGGCCACCCCACTGGGGGCGGGAGACCAGGTTGATCCCCACTTTGCCCAGTTCGTAGCCGAAACGGTACATGCCCCTAATGTTGCCTTTGCGGGCTTGTTTCCCCCGGTTTGGTCGCAGTTGCGTTTTCTTACCCACCATGGCCCTCATCTTCCACTGCTTGCTCTGCTGCTTTTTCGGGTGGGGCAACCACACTCAGGGCTGCTGGAGCCACCCTAATAGTCAGGGGAACGTGGCCGATAACGTCGCCGTCGGCGTGAGCAGCGTGCCCAAGGGGGCCTGTCACCCGCACCTCTTGGCCCCTGTACAGGTGGAACACCCCGCTGCTGTCGCTCACACCGCGCTGGGTGAGGGCGCGCACCAAATGCGGCAGCGCCCGCAAGCGGGGCATGTTCCCCACAGTCAGAACTTCCAGGGTGCCGTCGTCTGTTTCTGACTGGGGGACTATATTGATTCCGCCGCCGAACCAGCCCGTGTTGGACACGGAGCACAGCCAGCCGCCCAAGTCGCGGGGCACGCCGTCAACCGCACCTGTGAATGGTTGCGGAGCGTATCTACCGAGGAATGAGGCCGTTGCCCCCCACGCATACGCCAAAGGGCCGGCGGGGATCCAACTACGGTTCGCTACCCGGTTCGCGGAAGCATCAATCCCTAGGGAGACGACCCCCACCGCGAACCGTTGCCCCTGCCGGTCACTCACGTGCATGCCGTCCAATGGTCGGATCCAAGAAACAACCTGGGCGCTGGTGGCGGCTGCAAGTTGCGTGGCCCAGGCCAGCGGGTCCGTTCCGATGCCCAGGCTGCGGCACAGGTCGTTACCGCTCCCACCTGGGAAAGGGATCAGGGGCGCGTAGTCAGCCCTGCGCCCAGCGGCAACTTCCGCCAGGTAGCCGTCCCCACCCACAGCGCCCACGTAAGAGTGCCCGCTAGCAGCATTTCGGGCGGCTTCACCAGCAGTGCGGGAGAGAGCCTCAACGTCATCCCCAGCCCTGGTGACGCGGACGGTGACATCCCAACCGCCGGCACGCAGGATGCGGGTGATGTCGCGGCCAGCTGCCAAGGCCCGCCCTCGACCAGAAATTGATGACACCAGCAGCGTCACGCTGCGCGGGATGGTCACACGTATTCGACCTTCGCGTGCAACGCCAGCAGCTTCGACATGAAGCTCTCATAGCCGCGGGAAATCATGTCAATCCCCTGAACGTGGGACACCCCCTCCGCGGCTAATGCAGCGATCAGGTGAGAGAAACCGCCCCGCAAGTCCGGCACCGTAATGTCCGCCGCGTGCAGTGGGGTAGGGCCGGAAATCACGGCCGAGTGTTGGAAATTAGAAGCCCCGAAACGGCAGGGAGCGGAACCAACGCACTCCTTGTACAACTCAATGTTCGCACCCATCTTGCGCAACGCGGAAATGAAACCGAACCGGTTCTCATACACCGTCTCATGCACGATGGACAGGCCCTGCGCCTGGGTTAGCGCCACCACCAGCGGCTGCTGCCAGTCCGTCATGAAACCAGGGTGCACGTTGGTTTCAAGCACGATCGGCTTCAGGGGCTCACCAGGATGGTAGAAGCGGATACCACCCGCCTCAACATCAAAGCGGCCCCCAACCTTACGGAACGTGTTCAGGAAAGTGATCATGTCGGGTTGGTGCGCGCCCTTAACGAACACGTCCCCACCCGTAGCCAGAGCGGCTGCACCCCAAGAGGCGGCCTCGATCCTGTCGGGCAGCGCGATGTGCTCGTAGCCTTCCAGCTGCTTCACGCCCTCAATGCGGATGGTGCGGTCCGTGTCAACGGAAATGATGGCACCCATCTTTTGCAGGACGTTAATCAGGTCCATGATTTCTGGTTCCACGGCAGCCCCGGACAGGGTAGTAATCCCCTCTGCTTGCACGGCGGTCAACAAGGTCTGCTCCGTGGCACCCACCGACGGGTAAGGCAAATCGATGGCCGTGCCTTTGAGGCCGCCGGCGGGGGCGGTCAGGCGAATCCCGGCCTCTTCCTTCGTCACCTCCGCACCGAAACGGCGCAGGGTTTCCAGGTGGAAATCAATCGGCCGGTCGCCAATCACGCAGCCACCCAGTTCAGGAATGAACGCCTCCCCCAAACGGTGCAGCAGGGGCCCGCAGAACAGGATCGGGATGCGGGAAGAACCCGACAGGGCATCAATCGCGCCGCTGGCCGCCATCTCCACGTTGGAAGGATCCAGGTTCAGCACGCCCTCAATCGGGTCGTAGTCGACCTCCACCCCGTGGGCTTCCAGCATTCCCTGCACCACGTCAACATCCCGGATGCGGGGCACGTTGCGAAGCTGCGAGGGGCTTTGGCCCAACACGGAGGCCACCATCGCTTTCGGCACGAAGTTCTTCGCCCCACGAACTGAAATGGTCCCGTGCAAGGGGCTTCCGCCCTCCACACGTAGAACGGCGTTAGTCAATCCGATTCCATCGACACCGGGTATTTGCACGCGAATTCCTCGGCCTTCACTCAAGAGTCTTTTCAGGTTGAGTGTACCTGAGGGTTAGCCGCGATTTGGGGAAAGTTTCGCTGGCAGCGTCGCGGGTTTCCACTCCGGGCGGCTTCGTTCAAAGGCGTCAATGTCCTGCTCAGAGCGCATGGTGAGCCCAATGTCATCCAACCCCTCCATGAGCCGCCACCGCGTGTATTCGTCAATGGCGAACGGGTAGGTGGCACCCCCACCGGTGACCGTCTGATCCTCCAGGGAAACCGTGAGTGTCGCCCCCGGGTTTGTTTCCAAGTACTTCCACAGGGCTTCGCTGTCCTCCTGGGAAATCACACCCGCGACCAGGCCTTGCTTGCCCGCATTGCCCCGGAAAATGTCAGCGAACTTGGTGGACAGCACCACTTTGAACCCGTAGTCCTTAAGCGCCCACACCGCGTGCTCCCGCGATGACCCCGTACCGAAATCTGGGCCAGCCACCAGGACGGATCCGGCCGCGTAGTCCGGGTCGTTCAAAATGAAGTCTGGGCGTTTCCGCCAGGCGGAGAACAGCGCGTCCTCAAACCCCGTCCGCGTGATCCTCTTCAGGAACACGGCGGGAATTATCTGGTCCGTGTCCACGTTGGAACGCCGCAGTGGCACCCCGATCCCCGTGTGGGTGGTGAACTTTTCCACGAGTGGGCCCTCCTAGTTTCCGGTCAGCAAGTTGATCGCGACGGTCGACGTGGCACCCTGCATGGGGTGGGGCCGGTCGGATTGGACGGGTCCGGCTTGCGGGTCCGTTTCCACCGCCGGGTCCGTTGCGGCCAAGGATTGCTCCACCGCCATGTCAACCCCGATGTCCGCGGGGCTAGCGAGGGTTCCCTTCACCGCGGTTGCCGCAGCCACCAGCGGGGACACCAAGTGCGTGCGGGCGTCCTGGCCCTGACGCCCTTCGAAGTTCCTGTTCGAGGTCGAAGCCGCCCTCTCCCCCGGCGCCAACTGGTCCGGGTTCATGCCAAGGCACATGGAGCAGCCGGCACTGCGCCAGTCCGCGCCGAAGTCCTTAAAAATCTGGTCGATTCCCTCAGCTTCGGCGGCCAACTTAACCTGCTGGGAGCCGGGGACCACCAGCATCTCCACGCCCGGCGCCTTCTCCTTACCCTTAATGACGGAGGCTGCCAAGCGCAGGTCTTCCAGCCGCCCGTTCGTGCAGGAACCCAAGAAGACCACGTCAACCGGGATGTCCCGCATTTTGGTGCCAGGCTTCAGGTCCATGTATTCCAGGGCGCGCTGCGCGGCAGCTCTATCGTTCGGGTCGCCAAGTTCGTCGGGGTCCGGAACTTCACTACCGAGGGACACGCCCTGGCCGGGGTTGGTGCCCCAGGTGACGAACGGTTCAATGTCGGCGGCGTCCAGGACGATTTCGGCGTCAAACTCCGCGTCCTCGTCCGTTGTCAGCGACTGCCAGTATTCGACCGCCCGGTCCCAGTCCTCGCCGGTTGGGGCGTGGGGGCGGCCCTTGATGAACTCAAACGTGGTCGCATCGGGGGCGATCATGCCGGCGCGGGCCCCGGCCTCAATCGACATGTTGCAAATAGTCATGCGGGCTTCCATGGACAACTCTTCGATGGCTTGCCCGCGGTACTCCAAGACGTACCCCTGGCCGCCGCCCGTGCCGATCTTCGCGATGACCGCCAGAATAATATCCTTGGACGTCACCCCCGGTTTCAGGGAGCCATTGACCGTGATCGCCATGGTTTTAAACGGGGCTAGCGGCAGGGTTTGGGTGGCCAGGACGTGTTCCACCTCCGACGTCCCAATCCCGAAAGCCAGCGCCCCAAAAGCCCCATGGGTGGAGGTGTGAGAGTCTCCACAAACAATGGTTGACCCCGGCTGGGTCAGGCCCAGCTGGGGGCCGACCACGTGGACGATCCCCTGATCCGGGTCACCAAGAGAGTGCAACCGGATGCCGAATTCCTCCGCATTCTTGCGCAAGGTCTCAATCTGCAGCCGGGACGTTTCGTCCGCAATAGGTTGGAAAATGTCCTTCGTGGGAGTGTTGTGATCCTCCGTGGCAATCGTCAAATCAGGCCGGCGCACCGGGCGGCCCGCTAAACGCAGTCCCTCAAAAGCTTGGGGGCTGGTCACCTCATGCACGAAGTGTAAGTCAACATAAAGAAGGTCGGGGGCACCATCATCTCCTGGTTTCACGACGTGCTGGCTCCACACTTTTTCTGCCATTGTCAGCGCCATCAGAATTCACCCCTGCCTGTGTCCGGTTGATTGCTAGGACCCATTAGCCAACAAAACGGCAGCGGATGCCAGTTCCCTAGAGTTTGAATCTCACCCAGTGGGATGGGATGATCCAATTATGGACAAACCTACACAATCCAGTGGAGTTGGTGTACTTGACAAGGCCACCCTGGTCCTGAATGCGCTTGAGTCAGGGCCCGCGACGCTTGCCCAACTAGTGCAAGCCACCGAGTTAGCACGCCCCACCGCGCACCGCCTAGCGGTTGCGTTGGAGTTCCACCGGTTCCTCAGCCGAGACATGCAGGGCCGCTTCGTGCTGGGCCCGCGCCTGCAGGAACTGGCATCCTCCGCTGGTGAGGACCGCCTGATCACGTCCTCTAACCCCATTCTGATTGCGTTGCGCGACCACACTAAAGAATCCGCGCAACTGTTCCGCTGGCAGGGCGACCACCGGGTGTGTGTGGCCTCCGCCGAAAGGGAGACGGGCCTGCGTGACTCCGTCCCCGTGGGGGCAACCCTGACCTTGAAGGCCGGGTCAGGCGCCCAAGTCCTGCTGGCCTGGGAAGAACCGGAACGGCTGCACCGCGGGCTGATCGACGCCTCCTTCACGGCCACCACCCTGTCGCAGGTGCGGCGTCGCGGGTGGGCGCAATCGGTTGGTGAACGTGAGGCGGGGGTCGCCTCCGTTTCTGCTCCCGTCCGCGGCCTTGACGGTCGCGTCATCGCGGCCCTGTCCGTTTCAGGACCCATTGAACGCATGGGACGCCAGCCCGGGCGCCTCCACGGTCCCGCAGTAGTCGCCGCCGCCAACCGGCTGACCGAGTTCCTGCGCACCGCCGACCAACTCGGCATCTAAACCTGGCCACAACTCTAAGGATCCCTCGAGGACACTGCGCTTCCGGGGGTCTTTGTTGCGCCCGCCTACCGCTTTGGTCGTGCGTAGTCGCCCCCAGGGCACTGCGGACCGGGATTCGGGCACCCGCAGTCCGCGCCGTACGTTGTTTTGGGATAACGGGGAGGCTCTGGGATAACGGGGAACGAAAAGCGGGGGTTGTCGAGCGTTTTGGACACCCCGCGATCCCACAACCACCCCGTTATCCCACAATCGCCCTGACACGCACCGGGAGCGGCGGTGCCATCCAGAACGCGCCGGATCATCCGCCCCCAATGCCACCCTCGCCGAAGAAACAGCCAAGACTTAGCCCAAAACACGCCGAGGGCGGGAACGGGGAACCACAGTCCAGCCGCAGACGCGGCGCCGGCCAGCGCAGCGCCCGCAGTGCGGGTACCTGGGGTGTTTTAGGCGGAGGGCTGGTTTAGCAGTGCCAGGTCGTGATCAACCATAAGGGCAACCAACTGCTCGAAAGTGATGGTTGGCTGCCAGCCTAGGACCTCCCGCGCTTTGGTTGGGTCCGCCACCAGCAGGGCCGGGTCGGTGGGGCGCAGCAGCGCCGGGTCCACCGTCACGTACGCCTCCCAGTCTTCAACGCCGGCGTGGGTTAGTGCCGTGCGGGCAAAGTCCCGCACCGAGTGGGCGTGGCCGGTGCCGATGATGAAATCGTCCGCCTCCGGGGCCTGGGCCGCTAGCGTCATTGCGCGCACGTAGTCCTCCGCCCAGCCCCAGTCCCGCCGGGCATCCAAGTTGCCTAACATCAGCGGCTGCGGGGTCATGCCCCGGGCCAGTGCGTGAGCGATGCGGGCCGCACCACTGCTGATCTTGCGGGTGACGAACTGCTGGGGGCGCAGGGTCGACTCGTGGCCGAAAAGGATCAAGTTTGAAACTTCCAGCCCACGCTGGCGGTAAATTTGGCCCATCCGGTGCGCATAGGCTTTGGCTGCCCCGTAGGGGGAGATTGGGTCCAGGGGCGTTTCCTCATCCTGCGGGCTGCCAGCGGGGGCCCCGAAAATTTCAGAGCTGGAAGCCTGCACCACCCGCACCCTTTGCCCGGTTTCCTGCTGTTTACGCCAGGCGGCCTCAAACACCCCAACTGCGCCCAAGCCCGTGGACGCCCCTGTTTGCAGGGGGTGATCCCAGGAGAATCCAACCGACGAAATGCCAGCCAGGTTGAAGATCTGGTCGGGTGCGACCTGGTCAACGACCTCAAAAACTCGCTCGTGATCCCGCAGGTCACCGGGCGCCAGGTTCACTTCCAGGGGCAGCCCCGGCAAGTTCAGTCCGTGTTCGGTGACCCTGCCGCCGCGGGCGTTGACCATGCCCCACACGGTTGCACCCTCACGCAGCAGTCTTTTAGCCAGCAGGGTCCCGTCTTGGCCCCCAATTCCCGTAATCAGGACTGTTGTCACGGGATTAGCAGCTCCTTTTGTTCCTGCAGGTCCGCGTCAACCATCATGTTGACCAGCCCCTCAAAGTCGACGGTGGGTTTCCAGCCCAGTTCCTCCCGCGCCTTCGTTGGGTCACCCACCAGCAGCTCCACGTCCGCTGGGCGCATGAACCGCGGGTCCTGACGCAGGTAACGTTCCCAGTCGTCAATGTTGACCCGTTTGAAGGCGGCCTCCAAAAATTCGCGCACCGAATGGGTTTCCCCGGTGGCCACCACGTATTCGCTGCCTTCCGGCTGCTGCAGCATCCGCCACATGGCTTCCACGTAGTCGCCCGCAAACCCCCAGTCACGCTTCGCATCCAGGTTGCCCAGTGTGATGGTGTCCTGCAGTCCCAGGGCAATTCGGGCCACACTGTGACTGATTTTGCGGGTCACAAACTCTAGGCCGCGGCGCGGGGATTCGTGGTTGAACAGGATGCCCGACGACGCGTGCAACCCGTAAGACTCCCGGTAGTTGATTGTCATGTAGTGGCCGAAAACTTTCGACACCCCATACGGCGAACGCGGCCACAGCAACGTTGTTTCCCGTTGGGGGACCTCATGGACTTTCCCGAACATTTCGGAGGACGAGGCTTGGTAAAACTTCACCTTGTCAATGTCATCCCCGGCGTAGAGGCGGATCGCTTCCAGCAGGTTCAACACGCCCATGCCGGTCACGTCGGAGGTAACTATCGGGTTCTCCCACGAGTATGCAACGAAGGAGATGGCCCCCAGGTTGTAAACCTCATCGGGCTGCACGGCTTGCAAGACGCGGACTAAGCCCGGCAGGTCCGTCAGATCCCCTTCCACCAGGTTCACGCCGGGAACCAGTTCCCGCACCACCGGTGCTTTCGGGTTGTTCTGTCCGCGGACAAGCCCGAAAACCTCGTAGCCTTTACTTACCAGCAGCTCGCCCAAGTAAAGACCATCTTGGCCCGTTATTCCGGTGATTAGTGCCCGTGGCATTGCTGAACCTCTTCTCCCTCAAGTACCCATTCCCTACAAGGTAGGTGCGGGCACAACTATACGCGCAGGGTTAGGGGCCCCTAGTCCTGCCGGTAGGCGGCCAGAACCTGGTCGGCGACCCGCCCAACTTCAAACTGGACCACATGGTCAGCCTGCCAGGCTGAAACCCGTTTCCGGTAGTCCTGGTCACTAAGCGCTCTGACCAGTTTCAAGCCGAAGCTGCCCGGATGTTCCACGTTCACCAGCACATCCTGGTTGTGCGCCATCGTGGACCGGTAGCCAGGGTTGTCGCCCGCCAACACTACGGGGGCGCCAGCAGCCATGGCCTCAATCAGGACAATCCCGAAACTTTCCCCACCCGTGGACGGGAACACTACAACGTCGGCGCTGCGGAGCAGGTCGGCCTTGTCGGCCTCATCCACAAAACCCAGGAACCGGACGGGTGTTTTCAGGTCGGCGGCGCGGCGCTCCAGGGACTGCCGCAGCGGCCCATCCCCCGCGATAACAACTTCCACATCCGGCAGTTCGCCAGCAGCCAAGCCCCCCGCGGCCTCCGCCGCAGCCACCGCGTCCAACAGTTTGTCTGCCCCCTTGCGGTCCACCAGGCGCCCCAAGAACAGGATCTGCTTGCCCTGGTGAGGGATCTTCTTGGCCTTGCGGAACTGTTCCAACTCCACCGGGGAGGGGATCACTTCCGTCTCCAACCCGTACGCCCCCCGCGCGAAGTCAGCCGCCACCGGGGACAACGACAAATGCTTATCCACCCGGTCCAGCGCCTTGCGGGTCAGGAAACGTAGCGCCCGGTTCGCTTCCACCACGAAAGGTGAGGCAGGCGCTATCAGGAACGTGGAAACCACCCGGGTCTCATCCGGGGCCGCGTTGATCACTTTGCCGGCCATCAGTGGAGAGAACGGGGCAGCCACATGCAGCACATCAAACTGCTCGTCAGCCAGCAGTTTCCGGATCCGTTTCCCCTGCGCGGGCAGCGGCATTCGCACCCAGTTCTGGTTGAACTTGACTTTAACGTTCTTCGCTAGTGAATGGATGCGAGAAACGTCTGTGCGCGACGTTTCACCTGCAAGATAATGGACTTCATGCCCCCGCGCGGTCAGTTCGCGCCCCAGCATCAGAACGTATTGTTGGACGCCATCCGGCACATCCAGAGAATCATCAATTACAAAACCGATTTTCATTGGTACCCCCAACGGGATTTGAACCCGTGTTGCCGCCGTGAGAGGGCGGTGTCC
>CAYFVT010000032.1:0-13892 GCA_964346705.1 uncultured Actinomyces sp.
ACCCGGCCCCAACGAATCGGACCGGCGGCCGCCTTCTTTCCCACCCACCGCACAACACTGCGCTCCGCCTGCCAGGGAACCACCTGCTGTACGCCAAGTTCCGTGGCTGCCTCAACCGCTGACTCGTCCCGGCCGCCTTTGGCTAGGGCCTGCACCAGAACCATTTGGGGTCCGGAGACGCCCTCGACCACTACGTCCTCGACATCAACCGCCAGGGACGCCGGGTCTGAGTCCTGTTCGGGACTGACCCGCGCCAACACGCGCACCCCCGCTCCATCAACCAGATCCACGGATTCACCGGCCCGCAAGCGTTTAGCTCCGCGGCCGTGGCGCGCCTCAGCCCCCACCACTGTGAGACGCCCCTGCTGCCCCGAGGCATCCTCCAGAGAGCATTCTTCACCGCCAAGTAACACCCTGGGAGCGTGCAACACAGGACGGGACACTACTGCGACCACTTCTCCTTTAACTTGCTGAAGAAACCGCCATCACTGCCGTCGGGTGCGTTGCGGCCCTCCCCCCGGTGTTCCGCTAGCTCTTCAAGCAGGGCGCGGCTCCGATCGTCAAGTTTCTTGGGGACATCCACTTCCACGTGAACAAACAGGTCGCCGCGGCCCGCAGTGCGTAAATGGCCAACCCCAAGCCCGCGCAAGGGAATCGCAGTGCCCGGCTGGGTGCCGGCAGGAACTTCAACCTGCTGCTCCCCATCAAAAGTTTCCAGGTTGATAACGGTGCCAAGCGCCGCAGTTGTCATCGGCACCGTGACAGACGTGTGCAGATCATCGCCCTGCCGAGAGAACAGCGTGTCTGGTCGTACCCGCACCTCAACGTACAAGTCCCCGGCCGCGGCCCCGTGAGTTCCCGCCTCACCTTGACCTCGCATTCGGATCCGGGTTCCCTCTTCAACCCCCGCAGGAATTTCCACTTCAACCGTGCGGCTGGCGTGCACCCGGCCCTCCCCGTGACATTCCACGCAAACTTGCGCAACGGTTTGCCCCTCCCCCTGGCAATCCTGACAGGGGACGGCCATACGCATCTGACCGAGGGGAGTGTTTTGGACGCGCGGCACAGAACCCGCCCCTTGACAGGTGGCACACTTCACAGGCGAGGTGCCGGGGGCAGCCCCCGACCCTTCACACGTCGCGCAAGACAGGGCCGTATCCAGAATCACTTGTTTAGACGTGCCGAACACAACGTCCTTCAAGTCGACCTCAACCCCAACCAGATTATCCCGTCCAGGCCGCCCACGTGTCGGGCCGCTTCCCGCCCCGAAACCCCCCATGGCGCCAAACATGGACTCGAAAAGATCAGAGAAACCGAAAGAACCCCCAGCGAACCCGGGGTAACCGGCGCCCGGTGTTCCACCCAAGTCGTACTGCTCCCGCTTTCTTGGGTCCGACAGTGTTTCGTATGCCATGGAAACTTCCTTGAAAGCCTCCTCCGATTCCACCCCAGCGTAGTCCGGGTGCAGCTCACGGGCCTTCTTCCGGTAGGCACGCCGGATCTCCTCCGAGCTTGCGTCGCGGCTGACACCCAAAATTTCGTAGAAGTCTTTCACGCAGTACTATCCCCTTCACCAAACTGCCTCAACAGTAGCCCCGACAGGCACTGTGCCACAGTCTCTACCGCCGCCAGCGAACGCGCATAATCCATCCGGGTTGGACCGATCACACCCAGGTGGGAGGCACCGGGACTGGGAACATCGTAAGTGGCGGACACCAGCGAAGTTGCAGACAACTGCTCATGCTTATTCTCGGTGCCAATTGTCACCTGAACGGGCTGCGTGTGAACGTCCTCCAGCACCCGGAGCAGGGTCGCCTGCTCATCCAACAGTTCCAGCACTTCCGCAACGTCCGTCAGGTCGATCCCGACCCGCGCCAAGTGCGCCACCCCCGCGGTCGCTATTTTTGAGGGCGTCAAAGGCGCCAGCAGCTCCCCAATCACATCCCCCACTGCACGCACCACCTGAGCTTGGACGGGCGGGAAAGACTGCTCTAAAACTTCCAGTCTGCGCCGCACAACCGAACCTGCCTCGCCAGCCAGTAGTGCGTTCAAAGTCCTTTTCATGGCGTCCAGGTCATCCCCAGTGGGGACCCAGTCTTTGTCGGCCCCTAAAGTCACGGGCCGCTCCACCACGCGGCCGGTGGAGGAAACCAGCAACACCAGTACCCGCCCTGCGGGCAGAGGAACCAGCTCCACCCTGTGGATCGAGGTGAGTGCCAGGTCCGGATACTCAACAACCGCAGCCTGTTGCGCCAGCCTAGACAAAGCCCTAACAGCCTTCTGGATTGCGTCATCGAAGTCATCAGCCAGCGCCAGGTCCGCTGCGACCCCGCGGCTCTGGGCACCAGCAAGCAGCTCGGTGGGACCCAAGCCGTCTACAAACGCCCTGTACCCCGCCTCAGTGGGGATGCGGCCGGCTGAAGTGTGGGGCTGGACGATCAGACCATCCTTTTCCAGGATTGCCATGTCGTTCCTGATGGTCGCAGACGACACTTGGGGAACGTAGCGGTGCGCAACCGTTTTTGATGACACGGGTTCCGTGGTTCGAACGTGCTCAACCACGATTCCTCGCAAGACTTCCCGTCGCCGTTCAGTTGTTGGCATGGCACCTCCCTTTAGCTGTTCGATTCCCCGCAAGCACCTTCTGGCACTCTACCCGACTGAGTGCCAACGTTCGCCCGCGTTGCCGCTGCGCATAGGGCTGGTTGCTACCAGCCAGCCAGAACGCGGGTGACGTAATCAGCCAGTAAACGTCCGTGCAGGGTTGGCACAAGCCTGCCCGCTTCCCACAGCTCACGGTCCAGCAAGCCGTCGGTCACCAATTCGTTGACGCGGCTAGGCTCCGCTTCTATACCGGTACTGCCCGCAGCCACTCCCCTGCTGGTGCGAATACCCAGCATGAGCCGCTCAAAGTCACGGTCCTGCTGGGAAAGTGTTTCCCCAGCCAGCCCCGGGGAAACCCCCTGCCGGACACGGCCCGCGTAAGCGGTGGGGTGAGCAACATTCCACCAGCGGCTACCCCCAATGTGAGAGTGCGCACCCGGGCCGTACCCCCACCAGTCCCAATCCTGCCAGTACGCCAGGTTGTGGACGGACTGGTGTTCAGGGGAGCGGGCAAAGTTCGAGATCTCATACCAGTGAAGCCCGGCTTGCCCTACCATCGCGTCCAGCAGTTCGTACTTGTCGGCCTCCAGATCCGCATCCGGTTCGGGGATTAACCCACGGCGCAGGTCGCGGCCCATTTTGGTGCCCTCTTCGATTATGAGGGAGTAAGCGCTGACATGGTCCGGCTGCAAGTTTAAGGCCTCGCCCACCGTATGCTCCCAATCCTCCAGGGCCTCTCCGGGCGCCCCGTAAATCAAGTCCAAGGACACACTCATCCCCGCATCCCGGGCATGCTGGACGGCTGCCGGCACACTTTCAGGACTGTGGGTCCGGTCCAGGGCAGCTAGCACGTGCGGCACCGCTGACTGCATTCCGATGGAGACCCGATTGACCCCCGCTTCCGCGTACTGCTCCATTCGCTGCCGAGTTACGGTGTCCGGGTTCGCTTCTAACGTGACTTCCGCTCCTGGTTCCAATCCGTGAGTGGCCCGCAGTGAATCCATCATGCGCCCAATATCTGCCGGAGCCAGCAGGGAGGGCGTTCCGCCACCAAAAAAGACGGAACGAGCCGGGCGCGCCGCAATCCCCTGAGAGTCAAGAACGGAACCGCTGAACTCAATTTCCCGCACCACGGAGTCCGCGTAGGTTGCCCTATCGGCACCCGGCCCGAAGTCGCTCACATAGGTGTTGAAGTCGCAGTACCCGCACCGAACATCACAGAAAGGGACATGCACGTAGACGCTAAAAGGCGTGGCCTCGCTTCCCGCCGCCTGCAGGATGCTCCCGTCTGCCGGCCAGGGGGTACCAGAAACCTTGGCGGCCACACCTAGTCCTCGCCCGCGGGCTGGTCGCTGTCCCCCGACCGGGGTAAACGGATGGCCAGAATGTCCCTGGCAGGGCGCCCCTCTTCGGCGGCTCGCTGCTCAAAATGTGTGGCCACCCGGCCCGTGAACCGTGGGGCATAGCCCCCGCCCTCGTCCCCCGCGGAACTTCCTTCCGGCGCAAACGGGTTCTTTAAACACTTCGTGGCCGCCACTACGTCCAACATTTGTTCCGCATAGTCCGCCCAGTCTGTTGCCAGACGCCACGCGGCACCATCAACTAGAACGCGGGCAGCGGTCGAAGCGAAATCGGCGCCAACCAGCCGACGCTTGTGGTGCCTGGCTTTACGCCACGGGTCAGGAAAAAACGTCCAAAGCTCGCTCACACTGGCATCCGGCAGCATGGTGGAAAGCGCTTGTTGCGCATCCGCCTCCACTATTCGCAGGTTAGTCAAGCCGGCCTCAGCAGCCTTGACCGCTAGACGCGCCACCCCGGGGACCCACACTTCAAAGGCGAGGAAGTCCATTTCTGGGTGAGCCGAAGCGTAGCTGACAATCTGCTCCCCCCGGCCGGACCCGACCTCAACCACCAGCGGCGCTTCCCGACCAAACAGGGCGGCCGCATCTAGTTGGAAGTCCGGGTCCACCGAAGTCATTCCCTGCCCGCGTGGCACCTGCACCACGTAGCGGTCTTCCACCGCTGCAAAGTCCCGCGCCAATGCTGGGGGAAGCGCGCGCGACCGCCGCGTGAATGATTTGGTGCGCGCCAGAAACACGTCGTCCCGCGGGATGTCACTCATTTCTTGGCGGTAGGAGCATCAGCGGTCAGGGCTGCGATGAAGGCTTCCTGCGGGACGTCCACGCGCCCAATCGACTTCATGCGTTTCTTCCCTTCCTTCTGCCGCTCCAGCAGCTTCCGCTTTCGGCTAATGTCACCGCCGTAGCACTTAGCCAACATGTCCTTACGCAAAGCCTTGATTGTTTCGCGGCTAATGACTCTGGAACCAATTGCTGCCTGAACGGGGACCTCAAACTGTTGGCGGGGGATCAACTCCCGCAACCGCTGCGTCATGCGCACCCCGTAAGCGTAAGCATCATCCTTGTGCACGATGGCGCTGAACGCGTCCACATGCTCCTGGTTCAACAGGATGTCCACCTTCACCAAGTCGGCCGAATCTGCTCCGTCATCGTGATAATCCAGGGAGGCATATCCCCGCGTGCGGGACTTCAACTGGTCGAAAAAGTCGAACACTATTTCAGCTAACGGAAGTCGGTAACGCAGTTCAACCCTCTCGGAGGACAGGTAGTCCATGGCCCGCATCGTGCCCCGGCGTTCCTGGCACAGCTCCATGACTGACCCCACGTAGTCCGTGGGAGTCAAAATGGTGGCCTCAACCATGGGCTCCTGCACATCAGAGATCTTGCCGTCCGGGAACTCACTCGGATTGTCCACGCGGATGGTTGTTCCGTCCTCCGCCGTGACCGTGTAAACCACGTTCGGGGCGGTGGCAATCAGGTCCAGCCCTGCTTCGCGCTCCAACCGTTCCCGCACGATCTCCAAGTGCAGCAAACCTAAGAATCCGCAGCGGAAACCAAACCCAAGAGCAACTGACGATTCAGGCTCGAACGTTAAAGCAGCGTCGTTCAACTGCAGTTTCGTCAACGCCTCCCGCAAGTCCGGGAAGTCGGAACCATCAACAGGGTAAATCCCGGAAAAAACCATTGGCTGGGGGTCGCGGTAACCAGGCAAAGGCTCTTCGGCGGGACGCAGGGCGCTGGTGACCGTGTCACCCACGCGGGAGAGGCGCACGTCCTTCACGCCCGTGATTAGGTACCCGACTTCACCAGCCGTCAACCCGGGCGTTGGGGTTGGTTCAGGGGACATTACCCCGACCTCAAGCAACTCATACGTCGCGCCCGTCGACATCATCTTAACTTTTTCCCGGTCTGAAAGATGCCCGTCGAAAACCCGCACGTACGTCACTACCCCGCGGTAGGTGTCGTAAACGGAGTCGAAAATCTCCGCGCGCAAGGCTCCCTCGGGCTGACCTTCGGGGGCAGGCACTTCCCTGACGATGCGGTCCAGCAGCTCGGGGACGCCCTCGCCTGTTTTCCCGGACACACGCATCACGTCGTCCGGTTCCACGCCGATCAGCCCGGCAAGTTCCTCCGCGAACTTCTCCGGCTGCGCGCCCGGCAAGTCAATCTTGTTGAGGACGGGGATGATCACCAGATCATTTTCCATCGCCAGGTACAGGTTCGCCAGGGTTTGGGCTTCAATACCCTGCGCGGCGTCAACCAGCAAAATGGCGCCCTCACACGCCGCCAAAGAACGTGAAACTTCGTAGGTGAAGTCCACGTGACCCGGCGTGTCAATCATGTTCAGCACGTACCGCTGGTCGTCTGCCTGCCATGGCATGCGCACCGCCTGGCTTTTGATCGTGATCCCACGCTCGCGTTCAATATCCATCCGGTCCAAATACTGCGAACGCATTTCCCGGTTTCCCACGATGCCTGTCAATTGCAGCATGCGATCCGCAAGCGTGGACTTGCCGTGATCAATGTGGGCGATGATGGAGAAGTTGCGGATCTGACTCTGAGCGGTCACTCCACCTTCGGCTGGCGGCTTGGATGCCACGAATACCTCCCGTAAGTGTGTCGTGCCCTAAAGCTTGCCATGTAGATGCTGGGATCCCTAACGCTGTGCGTGTGAAACTGGTTGGGGGTGCAATAGGGTCGTGGTAGAGACAGACGGGTTTGGGAGGGTGAAGTGGGCACGAACGCGGACGATTTTGAAGACATTATCCTAGAACCGCTACCACCCCAAGACCGTTCCACACCCGCGGGGCGGGCCATGCTGTCCTTGGCGCATTTGGTGGGGCGGATCCTGAACGCCTCGGGCGCGGTACTGCTGTTTATCGCCGCGGGAACGAACTTCGCTGTCACATTTCTGGCGCTCCTCCTTCACCGTGCTGGGGGGCGAGCAACCCTACCCCTAATTGCGGTGGCTATTAGTTGGGTCCTCTGGGTGGGGTTAGCTTACGCCCGCGGCCAAGCCGCTCGGCCCGCACGTCCCGGAGGCGGCGGTGCGGAACCGGCAGCCACGGGCAGCAGTCTGCAGAGTGCGCCGCAGCCCGCCGCTACTAGTCTTCGCGCTAAAAACGCGACCGTGGAATACCTGATGCGACGCAAAACATTCCTGCCTCGCGTGGAGGCCGCCCAGCGGGCCGCAAAGACGCTGGTGGGTGGCCCTGAGGAACCCGCCTGGCTGGCGAGGGACATCCGCCCGTTGGTAGCGCTGTTTGTGGCGGTGGCAGTCTCTATTCCCATCATGATGATCCTGGCGATCATCACCGTGATCTCCCTGCTGACGACCAGTAGCCCCATCTGATATTCCAAGCGGTTTGACGCGTGACCAGTCGCATACCGAGGTGCGCTAAGGATTCGGGGTTTTTGGGGATTGTGGTGGTAACCTTGGCCATTGGATTTCATGCTTGGTCGAGCCTGAAGTCCAGGTAGAGGCCGTTTGCGGGTGCCCCACGCCCAGTCCTGGCCGCGCCTTACCCCTCTTCGACCGGCAGACAATTTAGAGGAGAATTCGACCTTGGCTAATATTAAGCAGCAAATCAAACGCGCGGGGACCAACGAAAAACGTCGGGTCCGCAACCAGGCTTACAAGTCTGAGTTGAAGACCATGATCCGCAAAACCCGCGAGGCCGTTGAGGCTGGCGACAAGGACCTGGCGCAGGAGCGGCTGGAGGCCGCCAGCCGGAAACTGGACATTGCGGTCTCGAAGGGTGTCATCCACCGCAACCAGGCCAAGAACCGCAAGTCGAAATTGGCCCGCCGCGTCAACGCCATGTGATTTGAGCATCGCGCCTGCCCTGTAGGCACGTTATTTGTTTGCTAGGGGCCCGGTTCCTGAGTTCAGGATCCGGGCCCTTAGCGTGTCCGGCAAGTAGTCTGGTCTGTAGCCCCAGCTCTTCATAACCAGGTCACTGACCGGGAAGCGAATGCCCCATGAGCCAGCAAGTAAAGTTTGATCTCCGCCTAGATGGGAAGGTTGCAGTCGTCGGCTCTGCTAATGCGGACCTCACCGTACGCACACAACACCTACCCCAGGCCGGTCAGACTGTGTTCGGTGGGCCCCTGCTGACCATGCCGGGTGGCAAGTCCGCGAATCAGGCGGCTGCGGCTTCCCTACTTGGCACCATCACTTCCTTTGTGGGTGCGGTGGGTCAGGACGCTCACGGCGATTTCCTGCGCAAGGCCCTATCTGGGGTGGGAGTGGACGTCGCCGGCGTCAGCGTCGTCTCCGCCCCCACTTCCACCGCGATCGTCGCGGTGGACAACGCTGGAGAGAACACGATCATCGTGACGGATGGCGCCAACAACGAGGTCAACCGGGAACTGGTGAGATCCGCGCGCGCCACGATTGCCGAAGCCGACGTACTTGGTTTGGCGATGGAAGTCCCTCTGCCAGCCGTGATGGAAGCAGCTGAGGTTGCGGCTGCCTCATCAACGTTGGTGGTTCTGAACCCGTCCCCCATGCCGGAAGCCTTCCCCGAAGGACTGCTTAACAATGTCGATGTCCTCATAGTTAACGAGGGCGAGCTGGAGGAGCTCTTAGGGCGCCCCCTTGGGACTTGGCAGGACGCAGAAGCCGAGTTGCGCCAATTAGGAGTGAGTACCTGCGTGGTGACCCTCGGCGGAGCAGGAGCGGTCGTCCTTTCGCAGGGCCCAACTGTCATTGCGCCAACGCCCGTTGACGCTGTGGACACAACGGGCTGCGGCGATTCCTTCACGGGCGCGCTGATGAGCGCACTGGCTGGGGGTGCGACGCTGGTCGACTCTGCGTCCTTCGCCTCGGTGGTGGCAGCGTACGCGGCAACTGGAGAAGGCGCGCAAAGCTCCTACGGGACCCTCCAACAGATCGCAGCCTACTTTGGGCTAGGCGCGCAGCGGAGTCCCTCTTAGCGGGGCGCGCGTGATGCGCGCGCAATTTCTATCATCGCCAGTTCCACAACACCCTCCGGTGAGCGGGAGGCACCTTTGACGCCCTCATCCGCATCGGCTAGGGAGAGCAGGGCCGTACCGAGCGCATCATCCGACCAGTGAGTAGCCTGGCGGGCCGCCTTCCGCAACATCCAATCCGCCACCCCCATGTCTCTCGCCCGGACCCCGGGCGCTTTCGCGGCTGCCAGCAGCCGAAACTTTGCTGCCAAAACACCCACTAGGTTCACGGGCCCCACGCCCGTGGAGAACGCTTGCCGGGCAAGCAGGACCGCACGGCCCCCGTCCCTATCAGCCAGAGCGTCTGCAACATCAAAAACACTGGTCTCTATCCGCCCCCGGTGGAAGGTGTGCACCACTTCATCGGTGATTGTGCCCCCTGAGTCCAAGCTGAGCTGGTGTGCGGCCGCCAGCATCTCCCCCAGGTCGGACCCAAGAGATTCGACCAGTGCGGTAGCTGCTTCCCGGGTTATGGATGCGCCAGCGGCCCGAACTTCGCGCTCTAAAACGGCCTGCTTATCGCCCTGGCTTTTCAGTGGCTCGCAGGCCACAAGAGGGTGCCCCTTCTTGCGGGCCACCTGCAGTACTCTTTGTCCCCCGTTTCCGCCCGCGTGCCTACCTATCAGCCACACGCCACCTGCGGGAGCCTCCAAATATTGTTCCAGGTCGGCAACGAAATGCGGGCTCGGCTTTTCTAGGTGTTCAATGACAAGCGCTTTTTCTGTGGCGAACAGGGAAGGGGCGGTCAGCACGAAAAGATCGCCCTTCTCGTACCTATCGACGCCCGCTGAGATGGTGCCCCATTCCGCCTGCGGCGCAGTCTTCGCTAGCAGCTGCTTCAACTTGCGTAACTCTATGTCCGCAAGCGCTTGTTCGCTCCCCTTAAGTAAGGTCAGGGGGCCTGGCCCCTGCGCGGTGGAGTTACGAGGCATCTGCGGTCCTTCAGGTTGAAAATGGCCGGTAGAAAATGGTCGGTGAGTGGAGTGATGAGGGCGAGCCGGTAGTGCTGCCGCCCTTATTGTTGCTGATTCCGGATGCGACTAACCTTATCAGCGGCTGCGCCGCCCGAGGCTGCTGTACTGCCGGTGGGTGGGGGGCCTGCGAGCCGTACCAGCCACAGGATCCCTCCGACTGAGAGGGCCCCGGCTGCGGCCGCTAAAGCGAAGCCCGCCGGGCCTTGCGGCCAGGGGAAACGAGCGAAGGGCCAACTTGCAACCCACAGGGCGACAAGTCCCAGCCAGGTTGCAAGCGGTGCGGCCAGCCAGGCTAACCACGTGGCAAGGAATGGCAGCGGCCAAACGGTGACTGCCACCCCCAGTCCCAGGAGGGTCAGCGGGGCGACGATCGGTGCCACCAGCAAGTTGGCTGCCACGCCCCACACGGGCAGCCAAGGGTTGATCAAGGCGAGCACTGGAAGAGTCGCCACTTGAGCGCTGACGGCAATCGCGACCGCATCCCACAGTGCGACAGCTACTTTTCGGTAGGGCGGGTCGGGCAGGGGCACTTTCTCTTTCAGTTTCATCAGGGCCATGCCTAGGCTTAGAATTCCGGCTGTTGCCACGACCGACAGCGAGAAACCAAGGGAGGCAGCGCTCCACGGACTGACCAGAACCGTTGCTGCGACCACGGCGGACAATGCGGCCAACGGCTGGCTGCCACGGCGCAACATCAGGCCCCACAGGGCCAAGGTGGCCATCAGGGAGGCCCGCAGAACACTGGGCGTCCATCCGACTACCGTTCCTAGCACCACCAGGAACAGGACTGTGAGGGCAGCGCGCAGTCCCCGGGCCCCTGGCAGCAGCGCACGAATCACTGCTAGTGAGATCGCGATGTGGGATCCAGACACTGCGGTGAGGTGGGTCAATGAGCTGGTGAGCATCGCCTGATGCACATCCGGGTTCAGGCCCCGGTCGTCCCCCACCGCCATTCCGGTGATTAGTTGGCTATACCTGCCCCCGAAACGATCTGCGACCTGGCTCATGTCTTCTTTTAGTCGGGTGGTTGCCTGCTGCCACCCGGAAGGCTGGGTCACCATCCTGACGTGCAGCGCCCTCACTACGCCCGCTAAGGGCGGCTGCGCGTCGTCAAGGCTGCGGACCAGCCCACTCACCTGGACTTGGGCTCCTCGCTGTATCTCCTGCGGCTGGTTACTGCTGATGATCGCCTGTGCTCCGTCCCCCTGCACCCGCGCGGTCCACGTGTCCTCATTCCAAGATGCGCCCCCCTGCTTTGGGTCTGAAATAACTTTGGCCGTGAAGGTCAGGTGCGCTCCCTGTTCTGCTGCCTGAGCTAAAGCGGACGAGTGGTAAACGTGAATGGTTTGGGTCCCAAGAAGGAACCCGACTAGGCATGTCCCCATCGTTACGGCTGCGGTGCGCCAACCGCCAGAGACGACGCCAGCCGTGACCGCCAAGCCCAGCGCCACAGACCCCAAGACCGCTACGCTCAAGATCCCTAAACCCAAGAGCAGAACCGTTCCCTGGACTTTCCCGATGTCAGGGACGTTCAGGCCGGCTAGGACCCCGGCCCATGCAGCTCCAGCAACCCAGGCAAGCCGAACGTCAACGCCGCGCCGCTGGCTCATGAACAAACGCCCGCACTGACACGCTCAAAAAGAACCGGTCCGATGCCGGGCACCGCTAGCAGCTGCTCAATATCCTGGTATCCGCCCACCGATTCCCGGTGGTCCACGATCCGCTCGGCCAACTTGGGGCCAATCCCATCCAGAACCTGCAGGGCCGTCACGTCGGCAGTGTTGAGGTCAACGCAGGCCGCTGCCTCCCCAGAGGCACCCCCGCCAGAAGCAGGGCCGCCGGAGGCGGATCCGCCCGCAGCGGAGGAACCCGTGGTGGGTGGGGGTGTTTCTCCTGGGACAGTGACGTGTATATGCTCCCCATCCACGGCTACTCGCGCCAGGTTCTGGGACGCCAAATCAGCCTTGGGAAGCAGCCCACCGGCCGCGTCCACCGCATCTAGCAGCCGTGCACCCTCAGCGACTTGCACGACGCCCGGCTCCCGGACAGCCCCCGTCACATACACCAGGACCGGGGACCCAGATGAGCCTGCATCCTGACCGTCTTCCCCTTCTTCCGCGTGCCCGTAACCTTTGCTGGTTCCGGTCGCTTCCGCGGACTCCGGGTCAGAGCTACCGTCCCCCGACTGCCCGAACCGCTCAGCCTGCTCCGCGGTCTCGTTCCCCCTGTCGCTTGGCCCATTTGCAGCGGCGGGAGTGGTGCCCCAGCGCCACAGGCCGACAGCCGCAAACAGGACAATGAACACACCCACCAGCACGGCGCTGGCCGGATGCAGACGCCAGCGCAGCGCAGGGTCAGGCCGCACCACGGGCGCGGCAGGTTTTTGTACTGCAGCCCGCCGGGGAAGATCGGCCTGCGACCTTGGCCGCGGCCACAGCATCTGTTCTTTTTCGTCTTCCATGGTTTATACAGTGCCCGGGAACGCCCGCCCACTCCTCGGGACCGGCCTGCTTTTGGGGATAACCCTGCCTGTGTGTAGCGATAGACTCTTGTCACAAGAGAGGGAGGACTACGCCATGCAAGTCACTTTCATTGGAGCGGGAGCAATGGCTTCCGCCATCGCTGGCGGCGCAGCCAGCGCAAACCCGGAGAAGTGGAGCTTCACGGTCTACGACCTCAATGTTCAAGCCGCCGAGCAGCTTGCTGCCACCGTGGGCGGCTACGCGGCACCCACCCTGGACGAGGCGCTAGCAGCGGCCGAAATGGTCGTGCTGGCAGTTAAACCGCAGGTGCAAGCGCAGGTCCTGCGCGAACTGCCACCTTTGCCTGGTGCGACTTTCGTTTCGATCGCCGCTGGGCGCACGCTGCGCAGCATGGAAGAGGACCTCACTTACCCGGGCCGCCAGAAATCCCCCGCGATTGTGCGTGTCATGCCCAATGTGAACGCCCTGGTCGGCCGAGCGATATCGGCTGTCTGCCACAATGAGCGTGTCACCGATCGTCAACTGCAGGCAGCGCGGGCACTGTTCGACACTGTTGGCGAAACAATGTTGTTGGATGAGCACCTTTTCGGCGCTTTCACCGCCATGGCCGGTTCTTCCCCGGCCTGGTTCTTCCAAATTGTGGAGGACCTGGCCCGCGCGGGAGTCGCACACGGGCTAACGAAGCAGGAGGCGACGAGGGCGGCTTGCGCTTCCATGCTGGGTTCCGCCACCATGCTGCAAAAACATTTGGAGGAAGGTGGGGTACCTTCCCAACTGGTGGATCAGGTGTGCTCCCCCGGTGGCACCACTGTCGCCGGACTGCTGGCAGCGCAGAACCGGGGCCTAGCCCCCGCCCTCGTCGATGCTGTGAACGCCACGATCCGCAGGGAAAAAGAACTGGGGTGACGCCTCCCGGCTAGCGGTGGGACGGCCGGTCAGGTTCCTGGCGAAACTACTGGCCAAACTACTGGCCAAACTACTGGCGAAACTCCCGGGCGGTTTGTCCTTGACGGACCCTATTAGTATTTTGGTAGCTAGGTAGGGCCGCCCCCGAGACGGGACGGCCTCACACATGAGCCTCATGACAGCAATGGAGACCCCCGGATGACTGCACCCGAAGTGACCGTTCCCGCCACCCTTGACGCCCCCGACGTTCCGGACCGCGTCAGCGCGGATGGGTTGGAAGAAAAGTGGGACCAGAAGTGGGAAGCGGCCGGCCTCTACCGTTTCGATAAGGGGGCAGCGCGGGAGGACATCTATTCGATTGACACCCCGCCGCCCACGGTTTCCGGGTCCCTGCATATTGGCCACGTCTTTTCTTACACCCACACGGACACGATTGCCCGCTACAAGCGCATGCGCGGCATGGAAGTGTTCTACCCAATGGGTTGGGACGACAATGGCCTGCCCACAGAACGCCGGGTGCAGAACTATTACGGTGTCCGCTGTGACCCCACACTGCCTTACGTTGACGCATATCAACCCCCGCACGATGG
>CAYFVT010000033.1:0-8475 GCA_964346705.1 uncultured Actinomyces sp.
GCAGCGCCAGCAGCGCCCGCAGCCCCCGCGGCACCAACGGCACCAGCGGCGCCCGCACCTGCGGCGGTGGTGGCGGAAGCTGCTTCACGTGCGGCGGCTTCGGGCACCCCGGTGGCACAGGCTCCCAGCGTGCCTGCCGCAACCGGGTACGTGACGCCTATCGTGCGCAAGTTGGCGCGCGAGTCCGGCGTTGACCTATCTCAGGTGACAGGCACCGGTGTTGGCGGCCGTATCCGCAAGGAAGACGTGTTGGCGGCCGCGGAAGCAGCAGCCACGCCAGCGGCACCAGCACCTGCTGTTCCGGCGGCTCCGACTGCTGCGGCCGTTGAAGACCGAGGCATCCCCGTTATCTCCGAGGAAGCTGCCGCACTGCGCGGCACCACGGTGAAGATGTCTCGCCTGCGGCAGACCATTGCCAAGCGCATGGTCGAATCGCTGGACACGGCAGCGCAGCTCACGACCGTGTTTGAGGTGGACGTGACGAAGGTTGCGCAACTGCGCGCCGCTTACAAAGACCAGTTCGAACAGGTTCATGGCACGCGGCTCACTTTCCTGCCCTTCTTCGTGAAGGCCACGATCGAGGCGCTGAAAGCCCACCCCGTGATGAACGCCAGCATCTCGGGCCGGGACGTCACCTACTTCGACTACGAAAACATTGGCATCGCAGTTGACGCTCCGAATGGCCTCATGGTCCCCGTCATCAAAGATGCGGGAAACATGGAGATCGCACAGATTGCTGAGTCCATCAACACTTTGGCAGCCGACGTTCGCGGCGGCACTATTGGGGTGGATCAGCTAACTGGGTCGACCTTCACGATCACGAACACCGGTTCAGGTGGCGCCCTGTTCGACACGCCGGTTCTGAACATGCCGGAAGTTGGCATCCTGGGTGTCGGCACCATCGTCAAACGACCCGTGGTGGTGAAGGATGCGGAAGGCGGCGAGTCAGTCGCGATCCGTTCCATGATTTACCTGTCCATCACATACGACCACCGTTTGGTGGACGGCGCTGACGCCTCCCGCTTCCTCACCTCAGTGAAGAAGCGTCTGGAAGCCGGCGACTTCCTGCCTGACCTGCAGCTGTAACAACGGTCAGCCACTGGGCTTAAGGGGCCGGTCAAGCACTTGCTTGACCGGCCCCTTAGCTTTGTCAGCATGCTCCCAGCAATGTTTCGGGCGTTTAAGTGCGCTGCGGCAACCTGCGACGGCATGCAATGGCCTGTAGCGGTCGGGGGCAACGGATTGGCTACCTTTCTGACGGAGTTTCGCGTCCGTCCCAACGCGTCCTGGATGACACCGAACTGGTATGGGGGGTGCGCCCCACGCCTCCCAGTTCCCGCCAGGCCGCTTCACCACCTGCACCACAGCGACAGTGCCCCGTCACCCGGGCTCCACCTCCACTGGCAACAGACTCAGTACGCCTATCAGACAGCAGAGGCTCCTGCGTTGCGGTCGGCTGCTCCCCTTCCCGGCGTTCCAGAAACTCCTATTGGGACTGCGGGATGTCTTGCTCAAAAGAGAGGAGGTCAGGGCCTTTCACCCCGGTTGTGTAAACCGCCCTCATCCGCTCTCCACGCCCCCAAGCAGCTATGGGACAGGAGGTGGCGGGGCAGCCCAGCGGAGCGACCATCTGAGCGCGCGCTGTCACCTCCACGTGGCCTTCCGCGCAACCAAGCACTCGCGTGTCATGAAGGCGAGGAAGTGAACCCGGGGGCAACTCGGGCCCCCGGGCCTCGCGATTGGTGGATCCTGACTGGGCGTCCACGCTCATCCGCGCGGTGAGCACCCCACCCAACTGCTGATCAGACAGGGTCCCCTCCCCCAACGCCACCAGTAGGGCCCGCGTTGCCTCCCGTTCAGCCTCCCTCGTGGCCGGGCAACCGTGCTGCCCGGAGGCGGGAGCAGCCACGCTGACGTGAGTCGTGGCAGTTTCTGGCTGGCGCCCACCCACATCTTCTTGTTCGGGATCCGAGGGCGCCACGGACCGGTCCTCGGACTGGCCTACCTCGCGCTCTGGCGTGGTACCAAAAGGTCCGTGACTAAGCGTGACTACCAGGCCGAACCCGGCCAAGCACGCCGCAACCAGCAGGGGCAGGCCCCAGCCATGTTTCGCCCATGCCCGCCCCCTGGCTTCCACCCGACCGACAAGCGGTAGTTGCATGGTCGGGGGCAAGTCGAGATCCGGCGTGCTTGCGAGGTTGCGGCTGGCGATCAATTCTTCTAAGGGGCGGAAGCCAGTTTCGGCAGGCAGCGGAACCGCTGCGACAGCTACTGACCCGCCGGGCGAAGGAAACGCGGCCGGCACATCACCGGCCCGTAGTCCCACGTGCGCTAGCTGAGCCTCAAGCTCCTGCCCGTCGATATGCGGGGGCTCGTAGGAGTCACTTGAGGATCTCAGGCGCACCACTGGGGTCACGCCTTGCTCAATCCGCACCGGCTGGAACATTGGTTGGGGCAACCTGGTCAAGGCGTGCCAGGTCTCGCGCTGAGCGCGTGAGCACCCCGCCAGGCTTGGAAACCGTAGCCACTCATCTGCTAGTTTGTCTTTAGTTAGCCAAACAACCCCTTTGGGGGTCACAGCAAATACGTCTTTCATGGTTCTATCCTCAGCGGTCGACCTGAAGACCTGCGGCTACCTTCCGGCCTGTTGATAACTCCCCTGCCTGGGGACGGGTGACCAGAAACGGGGTTCAGTGAGCTCTCCATCGCCTTTCAGGGCCTTAACGAACTACAAAGACCTGCCAGCCCACGTGGGATGGCCATTGATGCTGGTCGCGTTCCTAGCTCGCGCCCCGCAGGCCATGATGCCTCTGGGTTTGATGACAGCGTTCACAGCTGCCAGCGGGGACATTGCTATCGGCGGCCTAGCCACCGGCGTCTTTTCTGTAGCGACCGCTATTTTCTCCCCCCTTGTCGGGCGAGCAGCGGACCTGTGGGGCCAGCGCCGCATCCTGGTCATCTTGACGCCGATCAACGCCCTTGGAATGCTCTCCCTCTATTGGGCTGCGCACAACGGGTACTACACGGGCCTGGTGTGGGTGCTGTGGCTGGTCACTGGCGCCACTGCCATCCCGGTTGGTTCCTTTGCCCGCGCCCGGTGGGTGGCCGCCAACCCCGGACCCCGGATTCTGTCCGCAGCGTTTTCCTACGAGTCCATGGCGGATGAACTGGTTTTCGTCCTTGGCCCCGCCCTGGTCGGTATTGCGGCTAGTGCCTCTGCCCCCACCGCCCCCCTGCTGCTCGCGTTTGTTTTAGCCCTGGTGGCTGGGATGCCCTTCGCACTGAAAGCACCCGCGCACAGCTTGGAGGCCGCTAGCGACGCCGCAACCAATTTGGCTGCCCGACCGCCCATTCGGAAGGTCATCGTTGCGGTTATTCCAGCCATTTTCGCCCTCATTTTCGTTGGTTCCTTCTTCGGTTCCGTCCAGGCTGGCACCACCGCCCGTGCCGCTTCCCTGGGGGCTGAAGGAAGCGCGGGACTCATTTACGCAACCATGGGCTTAGGTTCGGCCGTTGCGGCTCTTCTTGTCGTGACCCTTCCAGCCAAGTTCCGCCTGTCCTACCGGTTCATTCTGTTCGGTATCGGAATGGCAGTCACCATCTTCATTGCGGGCAACCAGCACGCCCTGACCGCCTTGACGCTGGTGCTTCTGGCTAGCGGATTCTTCGTTGGCCCCACCCTGGTAACGGCCTTCACGGCGGCGGAGAAGCTGGCGCCCAGCGGTGGCATTTCTGTGGCTATGACGCTAATGCAATCTTCTGTAACCATTGGGGTGTCCGTCGGCTCCGCGGGGGGCGGTGCGCTAGCGGAAAACGCGGGCGCATTCGCCGCGTTCCTAATGTCGACGGCAGCGGGTGTGGGAATCACAATTATCGGCTTGTTGTTGCTCTTCCCGCACTACCGCGCAAAGCATTATCTGATCTAGACCGGCAACTGTAGGATTGGGGCATCATGGCTAAGAAAGATTCCTCCCCGCAGCAGGCGGCGAAACCGAAGAAGCGGCGCTGGTACCACAATTACTCGGACGCATACACTGTCGTTAAGCGCACCTACCCGTGGATCACCGTCACCCTGATAGCTCTGCCCATTGTTCTGATCGGGCTGGGCATTCTGGCTGCCGTTAAGGGTAGCTCCCCCATAGTGATGATTATTCTGGCGCTCAGCCTGGCCATGCTGGCGGACATGTCGCTGCTAGCTTTCCTGGTGCGACCAGCAATGTACCAGCAGATTGACGGCAAGGTTGGGGCCGCCTACGCGGTCATCGGCCAAATCAAACGCGGCTGGGTTGTCGATGAGGAACCCATTGCCGCCAACAAGAACCAGGACGTCGTGTGGCGCCTTGTGGGCCGCCCCGGAGTGGTTTTGGTGTCCGAAGGTCCCTCAAGCCGCGTGCTGCCCTTGCTGAAGAATGAGCAGAAACGCATTCAGCGCGCCATTACGAACGTGCCGGTCACCTTCGTTCAGATGGGCAACGAAGAGGGACAGGTTCCCCTGAAGAAGTTGCGCTCCAAACTGCGGTCTCTACCTAAGAAGCTAACGAAGCATGAGGTCCCCGAAGTTGCGAACCGCCTGCGCGCCCTAGGCAACAGGTCCATGTCCATCCCGAAGGGCGTGGACCCGTACAACACCCGGTCCTCAAGGCGCGCCCTTCGCGGCTGAAACCAACCAGCCCCCGCGTCCTCCCGAGCTGCCACATACTGAGACCGAGGCTGCATATTATGCACGATGGTGCATACTTACCGCGTACTGATTTCTATCTGGAGGCAGAAGATGCGTAAGTTCATCCCCTTTACCGCAGCGGCGGTTGCGGCTTTAGTACTGGCGGGGTGCTCCGACCCGGGACAAGAAAAGGCGGACGTGACCGAACCGGAAAGCGGCGCTGTCGAAACCGAGGGGTTTGACCCGGCAACGATTGAACCGGTGGAAGACATTGTGGCGATGACGCCTGACACGCTAGTCACTCCCGACCAACTGACGAATGGAGCTTCCACGGACTACCCTCCGGGTGAGTTCCTGATGGACGACGGCAAAACCCCCACGGGCTACGACATTGAAATCGTGGAAGGCCTGGCACGCGTAATGGGGCTAGAAAAGGGCGTCACCCAGCACGCGGAGTTCCCCGCGATCATCCCGTCCTTGGGCACCAAGTTTGATGTGGGCGCGTCCTCCTTCACAATCACCCCCGAACGCCTGGAGCAAGTAAACATGGTTTCCTACCTTGAAGTGGGCTCCGCCTACGCAGTCAAGGAAGGCAATCCGACTGGCTTTAACCCGGAAGATGTGTGCGGCACCACCATCGGTGTGCAGACCGGCACCTACCAAGAGGAATATGCACTGGAACTTTCCGCTGCCTGCGTGGCTGACGGGAAGGACGAAGTTCAGGTCATGCCTCACCAGTTGCAGTCGGACGTTGTAACCAAAGTTTCGGGCGGCCAGTACGATGCCACGCTGGCGGACTCTCCCGTCATCGGGTTTGCGGTCGCCAGTTCTGACGGGAAGTTGGAGCAGGTGGGTGAGGTGATAGAGGCCGAACCGCAAGGTATCGCCATCTCCAAGCATGACGACCAGCTAACCGCCGCCGTTCAGGCAGCCATGCAGCATTTGATGGATGAGGGCTACCTGGCAAAGATTCTGGCCAACTACGGGGCGGAAGACTCCGCATTGTCTCAAGCTAACATCAACCCAGAATCCTAGGACTCGCACTTCTCCATGTCGCAAACACCTCCTGCACAGGGGTCAAACAGCGTCGACCTGATCCGCGCCCGGCCTGTCCCAAGGCCGGGCCGGTGGGTCGGCGCATTCTTTGTTTTGGTCATCGTGGCCATGATGATTCACGGTCTGGTTACGAACCCCAACTTCCAGTGGCCCGTGGTCTGGGAATGGCTCTTTTCTAAAACGATTATGACCGGCGTGCTGTACACGCTGATCCTGACCGTGCTGGCAATGATCCTTGGCACCGTTCTGGCCATCACCATGGCCGTGATGCGCCAGTCCCCCAACCCGGTGCTGCGTGTTGTGGCAACCTTCTACATTTGGTTCTTCCGCGGCACCCCCATCTACACGCAGTTGATCTTCTGGTCGCTGCTGCCCACGCTGTACCCCCAGCTGTCTCTTGGTATTCCTTTCGGGCCGGAGTTCATCAAATTCCAGACCTCCCAAGTGCTCACCGTGTTCTGGATGGCCGTCCTCGGTTTGGGATTCAACGAGGGCGCCTACCTGGCTGAAATCATTCGCGCCGGAATTAACTCCGTTGACAAGGGGCAGTGGGAAGCCGCGACCGCCCTGGGCATGTCGCGGGGTCAAATCATGTCCCGCATCGTGATGCCGCAGGCTATGCGAGTCATTGTCCCACCGTTGGGGAATGAAACTATTTCCATGCTCAAGACGACCTCACTGGTCGCCGCAATCCCGTTCACCCTTGAGCTCACGTTCGCTGCCGCCACCAAGGGGCACCAACTGTTCGCCCCCGTGCCCTTGCTGATTGCTGCCGCGATCTGGTACCTGGTTATCACCTCAATCCTGATGGTTGTCCAGCACTACATTGAGGCCTACTACGGCCGCGGGTTTGACGGGAAAGAAGCAAAGAAGAAATTGAGCCCGAAAGAAGCTTCGATTGCCAAGGAAAACCCGAACGAGGACATCACTTTCCTGGGGGTGACCCCATGACCGCAACTGACACACCCATGGTGAAGGCGCGGGACGTTCACAAGTACTTTGGGGACCTGCACGTGCTGAAGGGCGTGGACCTGACCGTTGGGCACGGGGAAGTCACCGTGCTGCTGGGCCCTTCCGGCTCAGGGAAGTCGACCCTGCTGCGGTGTATCAATGAGCTGGAGATGATCTCCGCCGGCCGCATTTGGGTTGATGGGGACCTGATGGGACTGCGGGCGAAGGTAGAGCCGGACGGCACTGAAGTCCTGTACCGGCTAAAGGAGTCAGTGGTCGCGAAGCAACGCAGCCGGATCGGCATGGTTTTCCAACGTTTCAACCTGTTCCCCCACATGACGGCGTTGCAGAACGTGATGGAGGCCCCCATGCTGGTGCGCCGCCTCAGCCGCAGCGCCGCCAAAGCGCGCGCCGTTGAACTTCTGGAACGGGTGGGTCTGTCCGACCGGGCCGACCACTATCCAGCGCAGCTGTCTGGCGGCCAGCAGCAGCGGGTTGCTATTGCGCGCGCCTTGGCGATGGACCCGGAGCTCATGCTGTTTGACGAACCGACCTCTGCCCTGGACCCGGAGCTGGTGGGGGAAGTTCTTAGCGTCATTCAGGACTTAGCCCAGTCGGGTATGACGATGGTCGTGGTGACGCACGAGGTCGGGTTCGCCCGCCAAGTGGCCGACCAGGTTGTTTTCATGGATGATGGCAAAATTGTTGAGGCCGGCCCACCCGCAGAGGTCATCGGCAACCCGAAGGAACAGCGCACCAAGGAGTTCTTCTCCAAGGTCATCTAGGCGTCCCCACCGGCTAGTGATTGCCTGGAGGTTTCCCTGTGCCAGCGGATGTGCCAGCGGATGTTCCGGTGAAGCCCCCACTGATTGCGTTTAGGGCTGCCGTCAGCTCGGTGGGTATCACCCACACTTTGGAGGCGTCACCGCTGGCCAGTTCGGGCAGCATCCGCAGGTACTCGTAGGAAAGCAGATCCGGGGACGGGTTGCCCTCATGAATCGCGCCGAACACGGTCGCGATTGCTTTCGCCTCGCCATCAGCTTTAGTGACTGCCGACTGGGCCTCGCCCTCGGCCTGCAAAATAGCGGACTGCTTCTCCCCTTCCGCCTTCAAAATGCGGGACTGGCGCACGCCCTCCGCCTGCAGAATCGCAGCCCGCTTATCCCGGTCCGCACGCAACTGCTGCTCCATAGCCTGCTGAATGGAGGGCGGGGGGTCTATAGCCTTCAGTTCGACCCGGTTGACGCGGATTCCCCACTTGCCAGTTGCCTCATCCAGCACCCCGCGCAACTGCGCGTTGATCTGGTCGCGGCTGGTCAATGTCTGCTCCAGGTCCATGGAGCCAATCACGTTCCGCAAAGTGGTGACGGTGAGCTGTTCAATCGCCTGAATGTAATCAGCTATCTCGTACGTGGCGGCCATCGGGTCGTTAACCTGGTAGTAGATGACCGAGTCAATAGAAACCACCACATTGTCCGCCGTGATCACCGGTTGGGGCGGGAAACTGGTCACTTGTTCCCGCAAGTCCACCCTGGCTGCCACCCTGTCCACGAACGGGATCAGCAGGTGCAGGCCCGCATACTTCACGGACTGGAACTTTCCCAGCCGCTCAATCACCAAGGCGCGCGATTGGGGCACCACCACAACCGAGCGGACCACTACGACCGCCATCAACACGACGATCAGAACTATTACCACCCATGCCACCAATGAGCCGTCCATCATGGGCCTCTCTCCCTCACGTTCCGCACCTTCCACCAAGGCGCCACTGTCCCCAGTGTGCGCCTTTCAGGCTGCTCTTACAAGCA
>CAYFVT010000033.1:8575-13293 GCA_964346705.1 uncultured Actinomyces sp.
AGCTTCCGGGGGCACCGAGTCAGGCGGGGTGGGCACATGTTCACTCACCGGGCCCACGACCGCGGTCGCACCCGCAATTTCCACCACCCGCACTGTAGTTCCCACCGGGAAGCGTTCACCGTGCTGGCCGCGGGCTGACCAGTCCTCCCCCATCAACCTGACCCGACCAGTGCCAGGACCAAACGCATGGGTCACCACCGCCGTCTTGCCTATTAGGGCCTGCGCGTTTGTCGCCACCTGCGGGGTGGAGCGCTCCAGCAGGTTCTTGGCCCACGGGCGCGCCAACCACAGCAATAGGGCCGAGACCACAACGAACACGGCGATCTGCCCCCACAGGGGCACGCCAGCGAAAGCAGTTAGCCCCGTGATCAGGGCAGCCAAAGCCAGGGTGAGGAAGAACAGGTCAACCGTCAGGATCTCCACTAGCCCCAAGACCAGGGCGCCAATAATCCAGGCTAAACCCAAAACAGGCCCTCTAGTCCCGCTCGGCTGACGCCCACCAGCGGCCCCCATCCTGGTCCACACGCAGCGGCAGGCCGAACGTGTCACTGAGCTTGTCGGCTGTCAGCATCTGATCGATGGGCCCCTGCCCGGTGACCTGCCCGTCTTTGAGTAGGGCGACGTGGGTGAAGCCCGGCGCGATCTCCTCAATTTCGTGCGTAATCATCACCACTGCTGGGGTTGCGGGGTCTGCCATGATGTCCGTCAAGGCAAGCACCAGGGTTTCCCGGGCCCCCAAGTCCAGCCCTGCCGTGGGCTCATCCAAAATAACCATCTCAGGGTCTGCCATCAGCGCCCGCGCTATGGACACGCGCTGCTTTTCGCCCTCTGACAACGTGCCGTAAGTGCGCTGCTCGAAACCCGCAAGGCCGAGGGCAGCCAACAGGTCGGATGCCCTTGCCTCGTCCTCGTCCTCGTACTCCTCCACGAAACGTGCCGACGCACCCCACGACGCGGGAAGGACCACGTCGATAACCTTCTCAGCAGCACCCAGCCGGTCGCGCACGTCCGCGGCCGCCACGCCAACGCGGGAAGCCAAGTACGCGGGATCCTCAGTCGTTGTGTCCTCACCCAGGACAGCGACGGTTCCCTCCGCGGGCCAGTCACGCCCGGACAGCAGCCGCGCCAGAGAAGTTTTTCCCGCACCGTTTGGGCCCAACAGCACCCAATGTTCACCGGGATTAATTTGGAAATCAACGTCGGTCAGGATCTGCGTCCGCCCCTTTTTCAGGGTCGCGCCCGTGACCTGGACGATCGGGTCACTCATCAACGTCCTCCACGGCCAGCAGAGCCTTGTACAGTTCCACGGTTTCTTCCCCAATGGTCTGCCAAGAGAAGTCGTCGCGCGCGCGGATCAAACCGGCCGCACCCATGGCTTTCGCCTTTTCAGGATCATCCAGGACCTTGGTGAGGGCGGCAGCGAAGTCGGCCTCAAATTTGTCCTGATCTAGCGGGGTTCCGGTCCCGTCCTGCATCTGCTCAATAGGAACCAGGTAACCGGTTTCCCCATCCACAATCACATCTGGGATCCCGCCCGTAGCGGTCCCCACGACGGGCAGTGACATGGCCATGGCCTCCAGGTTCACGATGCCAAGCGGCTCGTAAATAGAGGGGGTGGCAAACACGTCCGCACCCGCCAGAATGGCAACCACCTGTTCGTGGGAAAGCATTTCCGGAATATGGATGACACCCGTGCGTTCCTTCTGCAGGTCCGCAACCAGGCCCTCAACTTCCTTCGCGATTTCCTCCGTGTCTGGCGCACCCGCACACAGCACCACCTGAACATCTGGGGCAAGCTGCTTCACTGACCCCAAGAAGTAAGGCAGCCCCTTCTGCCGGGTAACACGCCCCACGAAAGCAACCGTCGGTCGGTCCGGATCAATCCCGAAACCATCCCGAATGGCCTTAGCTTCCGCTTCCGCCTCCGCACCTTCAGGGCGGTGCCAGCGGGTCAGGTCAATCCCGTTGTGAATAACATGCACCCGTTTCGGGTCCACGTTCGGGTAAGCGCGCAGAATGTCATCTTTCATCCCATGCGACACGGCCACGATCGCATCCGCGTTTTCGTACGCGGTCTTCTCCACGTAGGAGGACACACGGTAACCGCCGCCCAGTTGCTCAGCCTTCCACGGGCGCAGCGGCTCCAGGGAGTGCGCTGAAATTACCAGTGGCACGTTGTACAGCAGTTTCGCCATGTACCCGGCGAAGTTCGTGTACCAAGTGTGGGAGTGGACCAGGTCTGTCCCTTCAATTCCCGGTGTCATCTCCAAGTCAACACCCAAGGTTCGGACCGCTGCATTAGCATCCGCCAGTTCAGGCAGGTCCGCGTAGCCGGTCACGCCAGGGTCCGCCCCGACCCCGCCCTCTTCCCGCGGGCCATCAAAAGCATGAACGCGCAAGTCCACCATTTTCCGCAAAACTTTGGCCAGTTCTTGGACATGCACCCCCGCCCCGCCATAAATGAAAGGTGGATATTCTCTGGTGAGCAGATCAACGCGCATCGTTCAGTTCCTAACCGTCAGTCGAATAGGGGCGGTCACACCGTTATCATACCCAGCCTTCGCCCCCAATATGGCCAGGGTGCCGCCCCACTCACACCCCCACGGAAGATCCTGAAACAGTCGCCCGAATATGTCGAACCCCACGATCGAAGATGGGTAGGCTAGGTGTATGGCAAAGAAGCGAATACTGGCAATTGTTCTGGCTGGCGGCGAAGGTAAGCGGCTGATGCCCCTGACCATGGACCGCGCGAAACCAGCCGTCCCCTTCGGCGGTAACTACCGCCTCATCGACTTTTCACTATCAAACCTAGTGAACTCTGGGTACTACCGGATCCTGGTCCTGACCCAATACAAGTCGCACTCCCTGGACACGCACATCGCCCGCACCTGGCGACTGTCCGACCTTCTGGGCAACTTCGTTGCGCCCATGCCTGCTCAGCAGCGGCGCGGCCCTTACTGGTATGCGGGAAGCGCGGACGCGATCTACCAGTCCCTGAACGTGGTGTATGACGAGCGCCCTGACTACGTGGTCATTACAGGCGCGGACAATATTTACCGCATGGACTTCTCCCAAATGGTGGACTACCACATTGACAGTGGTTTGCCCGCCACGGTTGCTGGCATCCGCCAGCCAATTGAGCTTGCTGACCAGTTTGGGGTCATTGACGCCAAGGACGGGAAGATCAAACAGTTCCTGGAGAAACCGAAGGACGCGGAGGGGCTGCCGGACGACCCCAGCGTTGTCCTGGCCTCTATGGGCAACTACGTTTTTGACACGGATGCTCTGATTGACGCGCTGCGCAAGGACGCTGAGGACCCGGAATCCAAGCACGACATGGGTGGTGACATTGTCCCGTATTTCGTGGAACGGGGCGAATGCGCCGTTTACGACTTCAAGGACAACCTGGTTCCCGGCTCAACGGAACGGGACCGCAACTACTGGCGGGACGTCGGCACCATTGACGCCTATTACGACGCCAATCTTGATCTGATCTCTGTCACCCCCGTGTTCAACCTGTACAACTACGAGTGGCCGGTGCTGACAACAACTGCAGCGCTGCCACCCGTGAAGTTCGTTCACGGTGAGACCGGCACGCGCATTGGCCACGCGATTGAGTCCCTAGTTTCCTCGGCGGTCATCATTTCGGGCGCTGAAGTTTACCGTTCCGTCCTCTCCCCTAAAGTTCGTGTGAACTCTTGGGCGCAGGTGCAGGACTCCGTGATCTTGGATAACGCGCAAATAGGCAGGCGAGCCCGTGTTAACAGAGCGATCCTGGACAAGAACGTGGTGGTGGAAGAGGACGCACAGATCGGGTTCGACCGTGAGCACGATGAGGCCCGCGGCTTCACCGTGACCGAATCCGGCATCACCGTGGTCCCGAAGGATGCCGTGGTCAAACGGTGACGAACGTTTTGCGGGCACCTCTGCGCCTCTTGTTCAGCGGGGAGGCTCCCGCGGGGCTGCGCGATTCTCCGGGCGTTCTAACCGGGACTGACTGGTGGTCCATTCCCGGTCCTAGGCAGTCATTGGCTGATTCTCTGGGGGGTGAGGCCGGCAGGTCCTCCCTGTCCCTATCCCTGCGCTCCGCGCCGCCCAGAGTCGTAGTTACTGACGCGGATTCCACCCTGTTTGAGGAAGAAGTCATCGACCTGCTGGCGGATGCGGCAGGTGTAGGCGCCAAGGTGGCGGCCATAACGGAAAGTGCCATGGCCGGCGACATGGACTTCACGCAGTCTTTGAAGCAGCGCGTGGCATTGCTCCATGGCCTGCCGAAAAGCGAGTTGGCGAAGGTACGTGCGCAGCTAACCCTGACCCGGGGGACCCGTGAACTGATCAAGTGGACGCATGATCAGGGTGCCCAGTTCGGCGTTGTTTCCGGGGGATTCAGCCAGGTTCTGCGGCCGCTGCTGGACGAACTGGGTGTGGACCGGATGCGGGCGAACGACCTGGAAGTTGTGGACGGAAAGCTAACCGGCAAAGTTTCGGGACCAATTATTGATGAGTCCGCCAAGCGGGAAGCTCTAGTCCAGTGGAGCGGTGGCCTTCCTGCCTCCGCCATTGCAATTGGTGACGGTGCGAACGACATTCAAATGTTGCGCGAGGCCGGCGTTGGCATAGCATTCTGCGCTAAACCCCTGGTGCGGGCCAAGGCTGACAGTTTCTTGGACCTGCCACGCCTGGATGTGGTCCCGGGACTGATCGGTTTCAGCTCGTAA
>CAYFVT010000034.1:0-4475 GCA_964346705.1 uncultured Actinomyces sp.
CTTCTTCGCTTTCTTGTACTGCTTTTCGGTGAGGTAGCCCTCTTCCAGCATTGCTGCTAGGACCAGGTCACGCCGCTCCTGGGCGGCCTCAGGGTTCACCAGGGGGTCAAATTCGATGGGCGACTGGACGGTGCCAGCCAGCAGAGCCGCTTCGCTCACGGTCAGGTCGGCCGCGGATTTTGAGAAGTATGCGCGTGAGGCGGCTTCCACCCCGTAAATGTTGGTGCCGAAGGTCGCCAGGTTCAGGTAGCCCGTAACCAGTTCGTCCTTCGTCATTTGGGATTCGAGGGCGAGGGCGTACCGTGCTTCCCGTAACTTGCGCTGGGTGGAGACCTCCGTGGCCTCGTCAATGAGGTCCTGGTCGCCTGCTTGAATCCCCTGTTCCAGCAGCATGTTCTTCACGTACTGCTGGGTGATGGTGGAAGCCCCCTGCGTGGACCCGCCCTTCAGGTTGTTGACCAGTGCGCGGACCATGCCGTCTGGGTCAATCCCGTGGTGGTCCATGAAGCGGCGGTCCTCAATGGAGATGATGGCCTGCTTCATCACATCTGGGATCTGGTCAGATGACACGACAATGCGACGGTCGGAGAAGAACCTGGCAATCACGCGCCCGTTTGAATCCAGCATTCGGGACTCTTCCGCTGGCTGTACCACTTCCAGTTCGGAGGGTAGCTCTTTGAAAGTTTCCGGCATTGCTTTCACGGTGGCGCCCACAGCCCCCGCTGCAGGGATCAACAGTCCGGCTGCGAGAATTCCGATGAGTGACCCGACCAGTACGATTGCCACTAGTACCGCCCCAAACTGGGCGATGTTCACGGTGCGCGCTGAGCGGCGAGGTGACGAATTAGCCATGACCCTAGCCTAGTCAGTACACTGTGTTACGTGGAATAGAAGCACCTGGTCCGAGTTTGGGTTCACATCGAGGTGATTCCACGGTGGTGCGGAGGTGAAAGGCACATGGCTCAACCAGCGGTAGATCACAGTTGGGTGGCTGAAGCAAAATGCGCGGGTGACGCGCCAGACGCTCTTTTCGTTAGGGGGTCTGCCCAAAGGCAGGCCCGACAGCGGTGCATGGGGTGTCCGGTCAGACTGGAATGTTTGGCGGACGCGTTGCAATGGCAGTGCGATTTCGGGGTTTGGGGTGGGCTGACTGAACGGGAGCGGCGCGCCATTCGGCGGCGTTTCCCGGAGGTGGAGAATTGGCGGGTCTGGCTAGAAACTTCTGAAGAAGAAGTGGCCATCGAACTACGGCGCTCCCAGGCTCCCCGCGTTCTGGCGCTAGTCCGGAACTAGTCCAACAACTTCACTTTTGAGCGCTGCCAGCGCGCCGAAGTCTGCGAATCCCCCATTTTCGCGGCCCGGATCCAAAACTTAGCTGCAGGGTGCGGGCACTTCTTGGCGGGCGGCCATGTCAGTTGTGGAGCTATGCTGGTCGGCATGGAAACTACAAAATGGGAATACGCGACCATCCCCCTTCTGATTCACAGCACGAAAGCCATCTTGGACCAGTGGGGTGAGGACGGCTGGGAACTAGTCCAGGTTGTGCCTGGGCCGACTAACCCGGAAAACCTGGTTGCTTACCTGAAACGTCCCAAGGCCTAAATCGTCCAAGTCCCCACATGCTTGGGGCCACTCGCATTGGCGCTCCGGCGCCTGCGGGAGCGCCCTGACTGGTCTAAAACGAACTGCCCGACCGGCGTCCCCGTTATTGACTGGGGGAGCCGGCCGGGCAGATTCGTCTAACCAGTTGGGTCTTATTTAGGCGGTGCGGTTAGTGGGCGCGTCGCTGCAGGCGATCCACGTCCAGCAGTGTTACGGCGCGTCCTTCCAAGCGGATCCAACCGCGGGACACAAAGTCGGCTAGCGACTTGTTCACGGTCTCACGTGAAGCGCCCACCAGTTGGGCCAACTCTTCTTGCGTCAGTTCGTGACCAACGTGAATCCCGGAATCCGTGGGGCGACCGAAACGTTTCGCCAAGTCCAGCAGCGCTTTAGCCACCCGGCCAGGAACGTCGGAGAACACCAGGTCGGACAAGGATTCGTTGGTGCGCCGCAGCCTCTGCGCTAGTGCGCGCAGCATGTGCTTCGCAGCTTCCGGACTTTGATCGAGAAGCGCGGACAGGTCTGAGTGGTCCAAGGACAGCAAGGTCGCTGAGGACACGGCGGTCGCGGTTGTGGAGCGGGGGCCCGGATCGAACAGGGTTAGCTCCCCAATGATCTCCCCGGGACCTAGGATCGCGATCAACGATTCCCGTCCATCGTTGGAGCGGTGCCCCAGTTTGATTTTCCCTTCAGTGACAATGAACAGGCGGTCGCCCTGCTCGCCCTCCTCAAATAGAACTTCCCCCCGACGAAGGGAAGCCTGGCTGGCGCGGGAAGCTAAGGCAGCGAACTGCTGCTCATTCAACCCCGCAAATAGCGGCACGCGGCTGATGAACTGATCTTCTGGGGTCATCGTTACACCGACTCCAATCCGGTTTCGTGGTTTCGCCGGTGCTACGAGAAGCACTGGCTTGTGACTAGGTCCACGTCAATAATAGAGGTAAAAGCAGGCGGGTGGGACGGAACTCTCCGCACCGAGGGGAAGGGCAGCAGAATTGGGGGACACCCAAGACTTGGCGGGTCAAGATGATTACGCGGCAGACCTCACGCAAAAGCGTCGGCAAGCACACGCAGTTGAGGCGCTACTGGACTTGGCGTACCCGGATGCTGACACGGAACTGGACTTCACGGACGCGTTCGGCCTTTTAGTGGCCGTCGTCTTATCCGCGCAGACCACTGACGTGCGGGTGAACCAGGTGACGCCAGTGCTGTTCGCAAAATGGCCGACCCCCGAAGCTATGGCTGAAGCCCCTTTGGAGCAGTTGGAGGAAACCCTGCGCCCGCTTGGCATGTTCCGGCGCCGGGCTGTGGCGGTGAAAGACTTGTCCACCCAACTGGTGGAACGTCACCAGGGGCAGGTACCTGGGGAGCGTTCCGCCCTGATACAGCTCAGTGGGGTGGGGCGAAAAACGGCGAACGTCGTCCTCGGTAACTGGTTCGGGGCGCAGGAAATCTCTGTGGACACCCACGTGCAGCGGGTCAGCATCCGGCTTGGTTGGGCCCAGCCGGGAACGGCCCTGCAAATGGAGAGGGAACTGTGGGAGCTGCTGCCGGAGGCACCGTGGACGCGGCTCAGCCACCAGCTGATCCTGCATGGGCGCCGCGTCTGCCACGCCCGGCGCCCCGAGTGCGCGACCTGCGTTTTGCGGGACTTGTGCCCGTCGGCCGCCCTCTTTCTTGACGAGGGCGACGCCCGCTAGTTGCTGGCGCGCTCCTCCTGTCGGGCGGTTTCTTTCCGTGCCCAACGGGCTTTTAGGCCTTCCGGGTTAGTTTGGGCGACCTCAACCCGCATGGTTTCTTCCCGCCTGCCCGCGCGGCGGACACTGGCAATGACCCAGCCGGCAGCGATCATGACGAAACCGAACACGAAAATCATGCCCGTGTATCCGGTGAGCGCTAAGTGGCCGACCACGTTCGCCCCGAAGTCGCTGAAGGTGCGGAGGCCTTCCAGGTAGGTGACGAACAGGTCAGACACGAAGGCGGGGGCCGCTAGGAACACGGCGCCGATCAGCAGCAGGACCGTCCCCCACATGAGTAGTCCCAGTGAGGATTGGGCGGCTAGCAGCGCAATGAAAACGATGAACACCAGGCCGGCCCCTAGTTCGCCCAGGGCTGCTAAGTTGACCTGCCCGGTTTCCATGGGGTTTCCGGGCGCAAACGCCAGGCGAGCCGCCGCATCAGAAATTAGGTACCAGGCGGCCGGAACGAAAAGCAGGGTGAGGATTGCACTCAACCAGCGGGGGCCAGCTTTGGAGCGCACCGTGGGCAGCACGGTTGCGCCAATCAGGATGTCCTCCTCTGGAAGCGTGATTTTAGCGCGAGCCTCTTCGGTCACCACTTCCTGAACCTGCGCGTCCGCGGAAGGGGTTCCCTCCGCACCGTTTCGTTTAGGGAAGGCCCGGGTCTCCTGGGCGGCTTCGGTGTCTGCCGGCCTCATCCCTTCCATGAGGGAGCGGCGTACGGTCGCGGAGTCCGCGGGTTCCGTACCCTGGTCGGCTGTGGTGTCTTCGGACTGTGAGGCTTCATCTTCCGCTTCTGGCTCCGCGGGGAAAGCGTCGGGGGACACGCTGACCGTTTCCTCTAAGCCTAGGCCCGCCAACGATTCGGTTGGTCGATCCTGTTTACCGAGGTTGGGGGTGTCCAGTGCCTCCAACTCGATTTCACCTATCAGGTCCGCAGTGTCAGTGACGGCGGCCCTGTCTAGTTCCGCGTCCTCAGGGGTGGGCACCTCTTCGGGGTCCTGCCCTTGGCCACCTGTCTCCGACTTGGGCTCACTTGGGAACATTCGTGCCTCCTAGCTCAAAGCCAACCTAGCTTCTTTCCACCACTTTTCCTGGTTGCCACGTCGGCCAGTCAGATTGTTGGCCAGATTG
>CAYFVT010000034.1:4575-9890 GCA_964346705.1 uncultured Actinomyces sp.
GATTGTTGGGTTGAATTGCCCAGGCTATGGTGACGCAATGGAGTGGGACGGGTCAAAAGAAGCGGTGCACCAGGCGTGTGCTGACCTGCGTTTTGCGCAGGGGTTGCGGCGTCGTTGGCGGGAAGCGCGGGCGGAAGCCGCCATGCAGGAAGCGTGGGCGCTGGGACAGTTGGAGGGGATCCGACTGCCGTTAGCCCAATTCCGGGGGATGGTGGAGGGCGAACACGCGGCAGATGAAACTCCAGGCGAAGCCCGGAAGGAAAGCCGGACCGAATCTGTGGAGACCGCTCAGGCGCGCGGCATTTGGCGTGCCGCATGGCGACTGGCGCAGGACGCACCCCCACTTTCCGGTCGGGCGGCTGCCCCCACGTCACGGCCGCTTCCCGCTGTGTTGGCGGGCATCAACCGTGACGTTTGTTCCTACCTGGCAGCTCAAAACCTGATCCCCGCGGATGAGGTTGCGTTACCTCAGGACCCGGCCGTTTTAGCGGAAGTGATGCGGTTGGCGGGAGACCGGGAGGGGGACGCTTTGGAGAGGGCGGCCCGCATTTGGGCGCTGTTGGCGGGCGGGCAAGTGTTCCCGCATGGCCGACACGCAACGGCCGCACTGTTCGTGAAATGGTTTCTGCTGCAAAACGGAGTGGAACCGACCGGGGTGGCAACCTTGGGGACGTGGGCGGCGCAGAACCAGGTGCGGTACCAGGATCTGGTGGACCGCAGCCGGAAGGCCGACGATCCTGGCATGGCAACGTCTAACTGGCAGTACGCGCTGGGTGCATCAGTGATCGATGGGTGTGCTGGGGGCATGCTGATCTCTCAGGCTGTCATGGCGGGCAGACAGCCTAATTAATTGGCCGAATAGCCGAACGTTGTCCCCAAGACGGGGCGGGGCAGGACCTATCCCCAGGATTCTGGCGGGCAGTGGTATTCGGGGCGGATGCGGTCTTGGCTGGGGCCATGACTTCCAGGGAACAAAACCGCGGCTGGAATCCACCGCCCGCTTCAAACGCGATTATTTGCGCGCAGGATCCCGTGTTGCGCGACAGCCTGTTTGATCTGTGTGAACTGGCTGGGGTCGGGGCTGAAGAATGCGGGGACAGTCCACCGCCACCAGTGGGCCGAACAGCGGGCCCAACGGTGGGCGCGGGATTGGCAGGGGCCCTGCTCCTGGCTGAAGTTGGCCACGGAGTGCCCGTGTCCTTGGGTGACTTGCCGCGAGTGAACGTGGCATTCAGGTCAGCGGAAGGCCAGGGGCGGGCGGACATTGTTTTGCCGGGGGATGAGGCGGAGCTGGTCCACCTGTTAGCCGGATGGGTTTCAGAACAAGGTAATGAGGCAGGTGCAGGGAAGGTACTGCTGGTTGCTGCTTGGCACGGGGGTGGGGGTGCGACCTCGTGTTCCTTCGCGCTTGCCCGGGCGCTTGGGGCAGTGGTGCTGGACGCGTCCGGGAACGGGGGCGGCCCAATCCCGTTGGATGGGGCCCCCGTGTGGGAGGCACTGGAAGAGGACGACCTGCCGGCCGGCCAGGTGTTGGTCCGCTCCCTTCCCCGCCAGGGGACGGTGCCGTTCTTGACCGCACTGCACGGGGTTCCCCCGACACCCCGCAGCAAGATTGTGGGCGGCCTTATACCCCGCCTAACAGGTGTGACCGTGGTCGATTGTGGCACCGACCTGCATGGGCTCAGTGCCCTAGCCCAACAGCTCGGTGGGGAAGCGGACGTTGTCTTGGTGGGGCGAACCGACCATGACGGGGTGCAACGTTTAGGGCGGGGCCTGACCACGTTGGCGCCCTTGGGCACTTTGCGGGAGGCCCTGCTCCTGCAGGTGGGCGGATCTTCGGCCCTGGTGGCCGACCTGGCAGCCCGGCACGGGGCTCAGGCTTTGCGTGCACCTAGCCCTACGCGTCCGCGCGCGTGGAGCGCCTTAGTGCGCCGGCAGGTGAGAGTTTGAGGCGCGCACTGCGCCGACTGGTTGCGGATGGGACGCAGCCAGCGAAGGCGGTGGATACCCTGGCTGCTCCAACGGTGGGGGCGCAGTGGCGGGTGCAACGCTGGCAGGATCTGCAGGCCCAAACTCTTGGGCTGACCACCGCCTTGCGTGACCTGTTGGATCACCCCCAGGTGACGGACGTCCTCATCAACTCCGGCCACGCATGGGCGGACTTCGGCCGCGGACTGCAGCCAGTGGACGTGGGGGTGGCAACCGAGCAGGATGCCCGCAGGCTCGCGATACAGATGGCAGCCGCCGCGTCACGACGCTTGGATGATGCGGCCCCAATCGTGGATGCAACACTTGGCGGCAGGATCCGCTTGCACGCGGTCTTGCCTCCGCTAGCCCGGGCGGGAACCACGATTTCTTTGCGCGTCATCCGTTCAGACCCGTTCACGCTTGAAGACCTGGTTGCCAGCGGTTCCATCCACCCGGCTGTTGCGGAGCAGCTACGTCAGTTCGTGGCTGACGGTGCTTCCGTACTGCTGTCCGGTGCGACGGGGGTCGGCAAAACCACGCTTCTAGCAACCCTGTTGGGACTTGTCCCCAAGGATCATCGCATTGTCCTCATAGAAGAGGTCTCTGAACTGGCGGTCACCCACCCTCACGTGGTCCCCCTTCAGGCGCGCCCAGCAAATATCGAGGGGCAGGGGGAACTGGGTTTGGAAGAATTAGTGAGGGCCGCCGTGCGGATGCGCCCAGACCGCCTGGTTCTGGGGGAATGTCGGGGGGCGGAGGTGCGGGAGGTTCTGACCGCCCTCAACACGGGGCATGAGGGCGGGTTCGCCACAATCCACGCCAACTCCATTCAAGATGTGCCGGCCCGGCTGCTGGCTTTAGGCATGCTGGGCGGGTTAGGCAAAGACACCGTGGCACTGCTTGGCCGCTCCGCTTTCGACAGGGTCATTCACCTAAAACGAGGGTCTCAAGGGTCCAGGTACGTCAGCGAAATAGGGCGCCTCCAACTGCAAGATGGTGGGCTCGTTGGTATCCCAACCTTGAGGGTGGATGAACGGGGAGCCCTCCATGCGGTTTGACTTACCCGCCGACACTTTGGGGGCACTTAGTGCTCTGATTGTTTCCTTGACCGCACTGTTCACCCTGCTGTTCGGATCGCAGTGGGCGGCGCGCCGCAGACTGTGGAAACAATGGAAAAGTTTGGGACGCCCTCAACCACCAGACAACGGAATTCGCATTGAAACCGCAGGGGAAGAAGCCGAGGACGAAGAAGCGGGTGGGGAGTACTTAGGTGAGGGCCGCCTCTTGCGCCCACGTGGACGACGGGTCAGCGGAACCCAGGAGCGGGAGATTGATTTCGCGGAGGCCTGCATGGAAGTGTCAGCGCGGCTGCGGGCCGGGGAAGCAACGTCCGCGGCGTGGAGTGCAACCTGGATTCGCATAACCGGTCAAGATCCGGGCGACACGGACGATTCGGGTGTTCCCCAAGCGCTTGCGGGTCTGTCTGGTGAGGTTCCGCAACTAGTTGTGGCAGCCATCCGTTTCAGTTATACGACGGGGGCGCCTCTGCGGGAAGTGCTGGAGCAAGCAGCCGGAGGCCTGTCGGACATGGAGCGAGCCCAAAGCGCGCAGAAAGTTGCGTTTGCGGGCCCTAAAATGTCGGCCCGGGTTCTGACCGCTCTGCCCCTGGTTGGGGTGCTTGGGGCCCAGGTTCTGGGGGCCAACCCCCTGACGTGGATCTTCACTTCGCCCGCAGGGCACGTGGTTGGCGCTCTTGGTGTCGCGTTCACTTTCGCAGGTCACGTGGTGAGTAGAAGGATGATTGGTCGAGCTCAGGAGTCCATTGCGCACAACGCCCGCGCGCCGCTGGTCGCTGACTTGCTTGCGGCCGGGCTTTCAGGCGGGTTATCCATTCCGGCGGCTCTTGAAGCTCTTGGGCACAGCCTGCCTCAGCCGGAGCTGGTCCGGGTGTCTCGCGAGCTGCGTTTGGGCGCCAGTTGGCAGGAGGCTTTCACCCCCGTCCCGCCGGGCGCGGCCCTGTTGATGCGCGGGCTGCAGGCTGCGTGGGAGGACGGGATTTTCGCCCTCGGCCTTTTAGGACAGCTAGCGACATCCGCTAGGGCCCGGTCAGTGACAGACGCGCAGGTAGCGGCAGAAAAGCTCTCCGTGAAACTCGCGTTGCCTTTGGGGGCGCTGCTACTGCCAGCGTTCGTCCTGTTGGGTCTGGTCCCTGTTGCCCTGTCCCTTTTTGGTGGGCAACTGGTGGCTCCGTAAGGTCTATCCCCAGGTTTCGGGCTTACAGGGTTATCCGCAGAAACGGTTTCCGCTGTTTCGCTGCCCGCATCGCACGGGTGAGGGTGAGGGAAGCAGCGGGGAAAAGCCCCGCATGCAAGAGAAAGGGGAACGAAAAATGGCAACGTTGAATGACTGGTTTCTAGCTCAGGGGGTAGCAGCTCAGCAGCGTGCGTGGCAGACGCAGACACCAACCACGCAAGAGGAGGGTTCAACCACCGTGGAGTATGCAGTGGGCGCAGTAGCGACCGCCGCGTTTGCGGGCCTACTTCTGGCCGTGCTGAAATCGGGAGGCGTCAAATCCATGATCAACAACATCATCCAAACGGCGCTGTCCCTGTAGCAATGACACGGCCAGACGATCAGCATCAAGCAAAGCCGGCTGAGGCGGGAATGGTAACCGTGGAAACTGCTCTGGGGTTAGCCGCAAGCATGATTGTTCTGGTTGCCCTACTACTAGCCCTTGCGGTTGGCCGCGCTCAGGGGCAGTTGTGTGCGGCAGTCGGCCAGGGGGCGCGGGCCCACTCACTGGGGCTAGATGTGGGCTCCGCAGCTTCCCTGGCCTACGGGCGTCCCGTCACCATTGGAGTGTCCACGTCGGGAACCATGTTCACCGCCAGGGGGTCGGCCCCCGCCATGACCTTCGCAGGTTGGAACGCGCCCGCACTGACATGCTCAGTTACAGGGGTAGAAGAGCCGGTAGGACGGTGGCTTAATGGGACCCCCTGACGGACGTGTCAACCAAGGCGAACAAGCTGGGCGCGGGGCCGAACAGGGGTCTGCCACCATTTGGTTCGCGGGGTTCATCGCGGCTCTAATGCTGATGGGTTTGCTGTTCACAGCGGGCCTTGGGGTGTGGGCTGAGAAGGCGCGCCTGCAGGCGGTGGCCAACATGGCCTCGCTTGCGGGCGCCGACCAGTCGGCCCTCAACGTTTTCGGTGGTCCCCCAACTGCTGGAGCATGCGAGCTGGCTGCCGCTGTTGTGCAAGCGAACCAGGCTGAAGTCCACGCCTGCTCCGTGCAGGGGGCAGACACGCTGATCACGGTGAAAGTGGACCGGAACTTTGGGTTCCTCC
>CAYFVT010000034.1:9990-11474 GCA_964346705.1 uncultured Actinomyces sp.
GCTTTCTTTGACAAGGGTTCGTTCCGGTTCCCGCATTTGGGGGACTGGATGCAGGCGGGACACCCCTCTTGACAATCGCAGGCGGCGACCGCTTCGGATGTGCGTTGCATCCACTCTTCTGCCCGGGCAAAACCGTGCGCAGCGTAGCCTGACCCGCCGGGGTGAGCGTCGTGCACGAACACGGTGGGCTTGCCCGTCTGCGTGTGCTCGGCGATGGACAAGCCACCCAAATCCCACCGGTCAGCCGTGCTAAGTAACGGCAGCATCCCGATGGCAGCATGCTCCGCTGCATGCAGGCCGCCCGGAAGGTCCGCACTCTCAATTCCCGCCACAGCGGTCGCACCCGGGTTCAGCACATACCAGGTGGCGGTGGTGGTCAGAATCCGTTCAGGTAGCGACAGCTCATGATTCGAAATGAACTCCATGTGCGGCATTCGCAGCAAATCGTAGTCAGTGACACGACTGGACACGTCAACGGTTCCCGTTGCCCACGTGACCAGCCCGTCGGGGGAGGTCCAAGACTTGTCCTCCTCTAGAATCCGCACCTCCGAATGTGTCCCGGTCCTGGTCCGCAGGGGGGTTGTAACCCGCTCCACCGCTGCAATCCGCTGGGGTCGCACGCCCTCACCCGGTTCATTCACCACCGACAGTTCCAGCACGTGGTAGGTCTTGCCTTGATGCAGGTAGATGGCGTCCGGGTGCACTTCAGCATCAGCCCGGTCGTCCGGGATACTGCCCACAACCGCGCCCGTAGCAACGTCGATAATTTGCGTGTCCCCACTGCCCCCACGAATGTCCGTCAAAGAGTGCGGGCCGTACGGCAACCCCTGGTTCCAATACCAGCCGCCCGAGCGTTCACGTAGGAAACCCTGCCGGGTCAACCGGTCCACCAAGGCAGTGTTCGGGATCCCGAAAGCGTCCAAGTCCGCTTCGGTTAGGGGAGCCTCAGCGGCTGCTGCCATGAGATGCGGGCCCAAAATGTTGGGGTTGTAAAGGTCTAAAACGTGGGACTCAACGGGAGCGAGAACAGCTTCGGGGTGGTGGACCAGGTAGTTGTCCAACGGGTTTTCACCCGCAATGAACACGGAAATGCCGGGGCGCCCCGCCCTGCCCGCCCGCCCCGCCTGCTGCATTAGAGAGGCACGGGACCCGGGCCACTCGCATGTCAGCGTCACGTCCAGCCCGGAGATGTCGATCCCCAATTCCAAAGCGTTCGTTGTTGCCACTGCCGCCAGGTCCCCTTCGCGTAAGCCCCGCTCCAGTTCCCGGCGTTCCTCCGGCAGGTAACCGCCCCTATAAGCACTGACAGCATCGGACTTGAGGGAGCCACGATCCGCCAAACGGTCCCGGGTTTGGGCTGCAACCGCTTCAGCGCCGTAACGGGAACGGACAAATGTCAGCAGCCTGGCATCACGATCAATCAGTCCGGCCGCTAAGTTAGCAGCCTCTGTCCACGGGCTGACCCTCAGGGCAGGAATCGGATA
>CAYFVT010000034.1:11574-13215 GCA_964346705.1 uncultured Actinomyces sp.
CCTCATGGTCCCACAGGGGTTCCACATCTGCGCCCCCGCCAGGTACCGTTGACGTGTTCCATCAGGCCGCGGCAGGAGGTGTGTGGATGGCGTCCATCCCAGGAACCGAACACGGCCGGCGCGTCCGACGCACCCGCACCGCCGGTTTCCTGGTCATCGCCCTGACAGCGGTAGCTCTTGGAGCGGTTTCTGTACGCACCCAGGCGGGGCAGGCCGTGGACACTGTAATCATGGAAGCCGTCATCCAGCACCTAGCCTGGTTACAGGGCCCGTCCCGCCTGGCTGGCAACCTGTTCTCCACAACAGGTTTAACCGTGTTCACGGTTGCCTTGGCTGCCGTGGTGGTTGCTAGGCGCCGCTACGCGCTGCTGGCCCGAAGTTTCCTGATTGTTGCGGGCGCAAACATTTTCACCCAAGTCCTGAAAGTGGTCTTGGAACGTCCGAACCTGGGGGTTGGACACGCGCTAGCAAACTCGTTGCCCTCCGGCCACGTCACAATGGCTGCCTCCCTAGCTGTAGTAGCGATAGGCGTGTCCCCCTGCCGAATGCGGACCCCCGTATCCGTCCTGGCGGGGCTGGTCGTGTTCGCCCAAGGCATGTCAGTCATGATCCTCGGCTGGCACCGACTGTCCGACGTGGTTACCGCCATCCTGATTGCGTGGGCGGCGGGTCTGGCTGCCGTACCCGCCGAAATCTGTCCGCCCCCAGAAACGGGGCGTCCCCTCCCGCAGCCCCGCCAATGGACTGGGACCGTGGCACTGCTGACGGCAGCAGGCGCGGTCGCCATCGCCCTCGGCATCCTGCTTGTCATTCATGAACTGCGGCCACCAGTCACCGGGGTGGAACTAGTCCAGGTAGCAGGCAAGGCCGGACCGGGCTGGCTTCTGGCCTTGGGGGCGACCGTCATTACCGGCGCGCTATCCGCTGGTTTAGCGAACGCGATGGACAGATTCGCTCAAAGGTGAGGGACGAAAGGCCCTTGCGCCCCTCGCGGCGAAGACAAAAGTGACCTACATGTAGTGGCGTCTGGCGTGGCGAACCCCAATATCTAGTCTCACTCGTGGTCATAATGGGGGTCGGCCCAAACGCGGGTCTTCCAATGCAACCGATTCCCACCCCGCCTTCATGCGGCAACACTGAAGGAGTGCGCATGTCTCGCTACGACGTCGACGCCCTAGCCACCATTGACGAATACCTGGAACGCTCCGACTGGCGCGTCAACGCCAACGCGAACCAGGGGTATTCACTTGGGGGAATGATCCTGAACACTGCAGGGAAAATGGTGGCGAATTACTGGCTAGAAAAATGCTACGCACCAGAAGCCTCCGCCGCTCACCGTGAAGGCGACCTGCACATCCATGACCTAGACATGCTCTCCGGTTACTGCGCCGGATGGTCCTTGAAACGTCTTTTAGAGGACGGCTTCAACGGGGTGCCCGGAGCCATTGCGTCCCTGCCCCCGAAACATTTTTCTTCCGCCTGCGGGCAGATCGTCAACTTCCTGGGCACACTGCAAAACGAGTGGGCCGGCGCCCAAGCGTTCTCATCCTTTGACACGTACATGGCTCCCTTCGTGCGCCTGGATGAGATGACGTTTGACCAAGTGAAGCAGCACATGCAGGAGCTCATTTTTAACCTGAA
>CAYFVT010000035.1:0-5179 GCA_964346705.1 uncultured Actinomyces sp.
ACGCGGTTCAGGAATTCGGGACGGAAATGCTGCTTCAGTTCCTCATTCACCTTCGACTTCATGCGCCCATAATCATGCGTCAAGGAGTCAACACTCTGGAAGCCCGTCAAGACACCCTTATTGATGTCCCGCGTGCCCAGGTTCGTAGTCATCAGGATGATCGTATTCTTGAAGTCAACCTTGCGGCCCTGAGAGTCCGTCAGGCGCCCCTCTTCCAGAATCTGCAGCAGGGAGTTGAAAATGTCCGGGTGAGCCTTTTCGACCTCGTCAAACAACACGACGGAGAACGGCCGGCGCCGCACCTTCTCAGTCAACTGGCCGCCCTCGTCATACCCCACGTAACCAGGGGGCGCACCGAACAGGCGGGAAGCCGTGTGCTTCTCAGAGAATTCGGACATGTCCAACTGGATGAGGGCGTCCTCATCCCCAAACATGAACTCCGCCAAAGTCTTAGCCAGCTCCGTCTTCCCGACCCCCGTGGGACCAGCGAAAATGAACGAGCCACCCGGACGCTTCGGGTCCTTCAGGCCCGCTCGTGAACGGCGGATCGACTGGGACAGGCCCTTGACCGCTTCCTGCTGACCAATGACGCGCTTGTGCAGTTCGGCTTCCATGTTCAGCAGCTTCGACGTTTCCGTCTCCGTCAGCTTCACCACCGGAATGCCGGTAGCCATGGCCAGGACTTCCGCGATTTCCTCTTCGGAAACCTCGGAAATGTCCTCTTCCCCCTCCCCGCGCCAAGAGTCTTCCTTGTCCTGGCGGGCCTGGGTTAGCTGTTGCTCCTCATCACGCAGGCTGGCAGCCAGTTCAAACTCCTGGTTGTCAATCGCCGCTTCCTTGGCCCGGCGCAGTTCGGAGATCTTCTCATCCAACTCACGCAGCTCCGGCGGCGCCGTCATGCGACGAATGCGCAGGCGCGCCCCGGCCTCATCCATTAGGTCAATCGCCTTGTCCGGCAAGAACCGGTCCGACAAGTAGCGGTCAGCCAGCGTGGAGGCGGCCTCAATCGCCTCATCCGTGATGATGACGCGGTGGTGCGCTTCGTAACGGTCGCGCAGCCCCTTCAGGATGCCGATGGTTTCATCAAGACTGGGTTCGTCCACCTTCACCGGCTGGAAGCGGCGCTCCAGGGCCGCGTCCTTTTCGATGTGCTTGCGGTACTCATCCAACGTGGTGGCGCCAATCGTTTGCAGTTCGCCCCTAGCCAGCATCGGCTTCAACATTTGTGCGGCGTCAATGGAACCTTCAGCGGCGCCCGCCCCGACCAGCGTGTGGATCTCATCAATAAACACGATGATGTCCCCGCGGGTCCGGATCTCCTTCAGCACCTTCTTCAGGCGCTCTTCAAAGTCACCGCGGTAGCGAGAACCCGCGACAAGGGAGCCCATGTCCAGGCTGTAAATCTGCTTCGCCTTAATTGTCTCCGGAACGTCGCCAGCAACAATCGCCTGCGCCAAACCTTCAACAACAGCCGTTTTACCAACACCGGGTTCACCAATGAGGACCGGGTTGTTCTTGGTGCGGCGGGACAGGACCTGCATGACCCGTTCCATCTCATTCTTCCGCCCAATAACCGGGTCCAACTTGCCCTCACGCGCTGCCTGAGTCAGGTTGCGACCGAACTGCTCCAACAGTGCAGAGTTCCCACGTTCCCGCTCCCGAACCGGCGCGCCACCGGTACCAACCGCTTCGCGGCCCTCACCATGCGTCTGGTATCCCTGCAGAAGTTGCATCACGTTCTTACGGATCTTCTGCGGGTCAGCACCCATCTTGTGCAAGGCTTGGGCGGCGACCCCGTCGCCCTCTTTCAGCAGTCCCAACAGCAAATGTTCGGTGCCAATATAGTTGTGGCCCAACTGCAGGGCTTCCCGGAAGGACAGTTCAAACACCCGCTTCGCGCGCGGTGTGAACGGGATGTGCCCCTCAACAGGTTTCTCCCCCTGCCCAATCAGCTCGGTGACGGCCTCCCGGGCCTCATCCAACTGGATACCGGACATTTCCAGGGCCTTGGCAGCAACGCCCTCGCCCTCATGAATCAACCCGAGCAGCAGGTGTTCCGTCCCAATGTAATTATGCTTCAGCCCGCGGGCTTCCTCTTGGGCAAGGACAATAACCCGCCTGGCGCGGTCCGTGAACCGTTCAAACATTGTGACCCCCTAAAAATTTGGGCGCAGTCTGCAACCTAGAGACAGCCTAAGCATGGCGGCCAGGCACGCGGTACAAGTTTCGCTGTAGGCGTTCCTTAGCGCGTGTCCACAATCACCGTGTAAGGGCCATGATTCACTAAAGCCACGTCCATCATGGCCCCGAACTTGCCGGTCGCCGTTTCCACGCCAAGAGCGTTCAGTTCCGCCACCACCAGGTCCACCAACGGCTCCGCTTCTGGGCCGGGGGCCGCGTCCGACCAGGAGGGGCGGGTGCCCTTCTTGGTGCGACCGTGCAACGTGAACTGACTGATCACCAACGCGGGGGCGCCAGCCGTTGTCAGCGACTGGTCTTCTTCCAACACCCGCAGGGTGGCGATTTTCTTCGCTAGGCGGCGGGCGTCCTCCACCGTGTCGTCTTTGTGCACGCCAACCAAGGCGACTACACCCGGCCGGTCAATGCTGCCCACCACCGTCCCATCCACTGAAACGGATGCGGCTAGGGCGCGTTGCAGTACTGCCCTCACGTGTCAGACCCGCGGGCCGGTGGTGCGAATGTCCCGTTTCCCCGGGTCAATCCGCCGTAGACCGGCGCCAGGACGCTGGTCGGGAGCGTGGTCGCTGCGCCCATCAACAGGAACAATCACTTCCTGCGCCGCCGAGATCAAACCGATGTTCAGCACGGCTTCCGGGTCCAGGTTTCGTTTGACGAGGGCGAGGGCGACCGGCCCCATCTCATAATCCCGCGCCACCGAAGTTATTTCCCCAACCTTGCGGCCATCCAACTCCACCGCGTCGCCAGGTTCCGGTAGCTCACCCATGGACCCATCCAACTGCAGGAACACCAGGCGCCGGGGTGGCTTGCCCAGGTTGACGATGCGCGCCACGGACTCCTGCCCGCGGTAGCAGCCTTTACCCATATTCACGGCTGTGCGCATCAGGTCAACCTCGGCTGGCAGCAGACGAGGATCCCCCTCAGCTGAAAGTAGTGGTCGCCAGGCTGAAACCCTGGCCGCTTCCACGGCTAGGGAACCCGCGTACTCCGTGATACCGATGGCTTCCAGCAGCCCGTCCGCCTGGGAGCATTCGGTGACATAAAGGCGGAACTTCGTTTTCTCCCCCGGGTGGTCACCCTGGAAGTACAGGGCGCCGCCCTCTTGCAGCGTTGGCCAGGGGTCGTTCCACACGAGTGTTCCCTCCGGGGTGTCGACCTCGCCCTCGTTAATTGTCAGGAACCCGCAGTACTCACCCGTGCGGTCTGTGACTTCCACCCGCAGCATGAACTGCATGGACTGCAGGAACTGGGCCAAACCAGCTGCGTATTCGGCGGGGGTGAACAGCCAAGCCGTCTCACCATCATCAACAATGGCGGCCTGGAACTCCACGCGCCCCTGCGGGTCCAACAGCAGCAGTTCCCGGGAATCCCCTGGCCCCATCCCGTCCACAACTTGGGAGGCCAAGGTTGTCAGCCACGACAACCGGTCCGGCCCAGAAACAGTGACAACCCCAATGTGCCCCAGGTAAGCGATGGCCTCACCTTGAACCAGAAGTTCTTGTTCGGCGGAGGGCAAACCAAAGTGCAGGGGCAGGCCTGCGCCTGGCCCCTCAGTTTCAAGGACCGGGTCGGCGGCCCGCATGGCGCGGGGCAGGGTTGTTTCACTCATCAGAATCAGCTTCCTGCTGGCCGGCGGACTCATCGGGCTGGTTACTGGCGCGCAGGAGGCGGCCCGAATGTTCAACCTCGAAATCGGCATCCCCAATCTGCACTTCGGAAGCCCACATCAGTTCGCCGGCCACCAGGCCGAACATGCGGGAGAAATGGTCAACCGGCGCCGCGGTAGGCGTCCTGGCCACACCGTCGGAAGCTAAACGGATGCGTGGACCCATAGCCACGCCCGCCCAAAGGACAGCGAAACCGTTCGTGTCAGAGCTGGTTGCGCGCAACTCCCGCGGCTGATCCGGGTCAACCGGCAGCACAGCCAGCGGGGAATCCACCGACCAGTACAAGGTTTCCTCGGACACCAAGTCACCAGCCGTCAAGTGGTCTAAGCCTTCCTGCGCCGTCCACAGCGGATCAACCTCCACGTCGGAAGTGGCGTGGTAAATCGACACGACCATGCGGAGCTGTTCCCCAATCACCTTGGCGTCAATGTCCTGGATGATGGGCGAATCCTCTTGCGCCTGCTCCTCTGGTTGCCCCTCGGGATTCTGGGCGACCAGCATGCCCCAACCCTGCCAGCGGCCAATCAACCAAGCGAGGGCACTTAAACGTAGAGGAAGATTTTCAGGAATTTCAAACATGCCCCCATGGTAGTCGGGCACTACTGTGGCGACCAGAGGCCAAGTCCGCCGCGCCCACTGCTGGGCCGCGCGGGGTCTGTGGTCTATACTGATATTGGCGCCGGGCACTATGCCCCGGGCTCCAACTTCAGCCACTTCGAGTGGCATTTGCGCCGACAGGCGCATTTTGTCCGGCGCCACCCCATTTTTCTTCCCCACTTTTGGTTGCCGATACCCTGTGCCCCTGCTGGCCGTGGCTGTCCTGGCCGGGGAATGCGTACGGCCTGGAGCTCATCTGAGTGGCTTGGAGACAATGCGTACCCCCTGGGGCGCGACCCAGCGTGTACCCACGAGCTCCAACGCACTCACATTCCACCCAACGAAGGGTTCACAAATCAATCTCCAGCGCTTTTTGGGCGGGCGCCTTGACCGAGGAACTTCTTCCGGGGAATGGGTGACTCTTGGGGGCCAAGCGCAATCGCTGGAGCCAGTGCGCGCCCCTGAGCCCGACCTCCTGCGGAGGCTCACGTCCCCCAGGCATTGCGTACTTCCCCCAAGGCACGCGCATTCCCCGACAGTCCGGGAGCGCAGGAGCAATCCGGTACCCAACACGTCAGTCCGGGACCGCAGGAGCACGCTTTCCGAGCCGTTTTCAGCTCCAACAATCCCCAACCAGCTCCGAGCACCCCACACTCCACAATCCGGGAGTGCAGGAGCAGCCCGCTAGGTCCGGGCCGCCGGCTCCACGAACACTG
>CAYFVT010000035.1:5279-13064 GCA_964346705.1 uncultured Actinomyces sp.
TGCTTCACGCACCGCCGGGTCGGAACCAGACTGTTGGACTGGGCTCAATTCAAACTTTCGTCCCGCCAACCCCCGCAACGCACTGCACCAAGGCTGGGGTTGAGCGTTGAACACGACCAGTACCGCATCTAAATCCGGATCAGCCTTCACCGGGCCAGCAAGGTCATCAATCAGTATGACGATCACACCCGGAACAGCCTGGTCGCCGGAGCAGGGGAACGAAACCTTGTCCATAACCTGCTGTGCGTCCCCCAACGTGAACAAGGGGGTGCTGGCCCGCAAACGCAGCAGGTCCAAATGCATGGCTTTCGCTTGCGCCATGACCGGGGGCGTGGGGCGCAGGTCCGCGTTCTGCAGCAATGGTGTCATTAGCGGCCACGCGCCCTGGTTCTTCACGGCCCGCGGCAGGCCGGTCCCGAACTGGTTCCACTGGCCGGTCCAGTCAATACCGTTGAACCAGTCACCGGAGTTGAAACTGTCCCTGTCCAGCGACTTTGAGCGCAGCAGTTCTGTCCCTGAAGCCCAGAAACACGCCCCTTGGCTCAAGGCGACGGTGGCGTTCGCTAGGACGTGCAACCGCAAGCGCTGCTGAATCGACGTGCCTTCGGGTAGTTTCCACACTCCGTTGTCGTAAAGGGTTTCGTTGTCGTGGGCTTCAACGTAGTTGACGCATTCGGCTGGCTGGTCCGCGAAACCGGCACCTTGACCGTGGTAGTCCAAGTCCGCTAGGGCTACCGCACCGTCCCGTGTTGGCAGGACGTAATCTTTCAGGTTGGCGACTAGGCCGGCACGGATCAGGTCCATGTTCGCTTCTAAGTCCGCGCGTTGCTGTCCCGAAGTTCGCATTTGGCCAGCGGTCGGGTTTGGTTGCCAGTATTGGCCGGTGGCGAAGCCTTGCGTTGCCCTCTGGTCATTGTCCGCTGGGCCGCCCCCGCGGACCCCGTCCCGGATCCGGTCGTTGAATGCGCCGATCCCCGTGCCTGCCAGATGCTTTTGGGTGGCCTGAATGAAGCGGGCGTCCCCGGCGACCTCCCCAAATTCCCAGCCCTCACCGTAGAGGTAAACGCCCGGCCCCAGGGCGTCGCGCGCTGCGATCATGTTCTGCAGGGAGTGGTGGCCCATCAGGTCGAAACGGAAGCCGTCAATCCCGTATTGGGTGGCTTGCAGGACCAGCATGTCGACCATCAGTTTTTCCGCCAGCGCGTGTTCGGTCGCAATGTTCGCACAGCAGGTGGAGGTGGTTAGGGCGCCCCGGGCGTCCAACCGGTGGTAGTACCCGGGTACCACCTTGTCCAACACGGACATGCTGCCTTGGCCCACCCCGGTGGTGTGGTTGAAAACTACGTCCTGCACCACTTGCAGGCCCATTTCGTGCAGGGCCATCACCATCTGCCGGTATTCGAGCGTTCGCCGGCCCCCATGCTGGTTACCTGCCGAAGCGTATGAGCCTTCCGGTGTCCCCCACAGGAACGGTTCGTACCCCCAGTTGAAACCGTCCTGGTTGACGACCTGTTCCACTGCTTCTTGGGGTAGGGGTGAGGCCGGGCCTAGCTCCTGCACTATCCGGTCCCTGTTTTCCCAAGTTAAGTCCGTGCCCTGCACTGCGGGGATCTTCTGCTTATCGCGTTCTTCCGGGATTTCCGAGGACGCAATGTCGTAGGTTGGAAGCAGGTGCACAGTGGTGAGGCCGGCCTGCGCTAATTCACGCAAAGCGTTCGTGCCGTGGCTGCCTTCCAAGGTGAAAGCCGCGTACGTGCCCCGCAAGTCCGCGGGTACCGTTTGGTCAAAAATGGAGAAGTCGCGGACGTGCAGTTCGTAAATTGTTTGCCGCGCGGGCGTGCGCAATTCGGGTGCCGGCACCGGCCAACCAGGTGGCATCCACCGCGGGTCAGCCAGGTCGGTCATGACGCTGCGTTTAGAGTCAACGGTGAGCGCCACCGAGTACGGGTCCGGCACCAAGTTAGTCACCACTTCACCCGCACTGGGGGAATACACGGTGACCTGCCACAAGTACTCCGTGTCTTCCCAGTCGGGGTTCCCCACCACGGTCCAAACCCCGTCATCATCCCGCGTTGCGGGGATGGGGTCCCCCTGCAACTGCAGGACCACTGTGTGGGCTGTCGGCGCCCACAGTTTCAACGTGGGAACACCTTCGTGCCAAGTAAGGCCTAAGGCCTGGTTTACTGCGCCGCCGTAAACGTCATCAAGGATCCCGGGGATCTGAATGCCGGTGCGCAAGGTCCCCGCCTGCAAAGTGAGGTCGCCCTGCAACAGGTCCTGCAATTCCTGGCCGTCAAGAGGCTGCCCGTCTTGATCTTCCACCGCAAACACCCGGTAGGGCTCCGCATTCAGCAACCAGTTCGCATCCCGGTCAGCCTGCGTCATTTTTCGAGGGCGAAGCACCACCCCCGGCGTGTCGGGAAACTGCCAGTCAACACCCCCGAGGGCTTCCGGTATTGCAATGGTGTCCCGGTTCAACCACAGTGCGGCCGCAGTCACCGCTCCTTCGGTCATCGCAGGATCACGGCATCGCGTCCTGGGCCGACCCCTATGATGGAGATTTTGGTGCCCGCCTGGTGTTCCACGAACTCCACGTAATCCTGAGCCTGTTGGGGTAGGTCCTTGAAGCGCCGCACCCCGGAAACGTCCGACTGCCACCCTGGCAGCGTTTCGTAGATGGGCTGAGCGCGGTCAAACTCCCGCTGGAACAGGGGCATGTCCGTGGTCACTTGACCATCAACGTCGTAGGCGACGGCGACGGGGATTTCCTCGAAAGCACCCAAAATGTCTAGTTTCGTCAGTGCGATATCCGTCAGACCGTTGATGCGCGCCGCGTAGCGGACTATCACCGCATCGAACCAGCCGACCCGGCGGGGGCGGCCTGTGGTTACCCCAAATTCGCCCCCTAAGTCCCGCAGGCGTTCAGCCTGGTCCCCAAAAATTTCGGTGGGGAACGGCCCTTCCCCCACGCGCGTGGTGTAAGCCTTCGCCACGCCCACTACCTGGCTGATCTTCGTGGGGCCAACACCCGCGCCCGTCAGCGCTCCCCCAGCGATTGCGGAGGACGAAGTCACGTACGGGTACGTCCCATGGTCCACGTCCAACATGGCTGCTTGACCGGCCTCAAAAAGCACGGTCCTGTCCGCATCCAACGCGTCATTAATCAGCAGGGAGGCATCCACCAACCGCACGCGCAGTGGTTCCGCGTACTGCAATAACCAGTCGGTGGCAGCGTCCGCATCGAAGTATTCGCGCAGGTTCTGCGGGATGTCCACACCCGCCAGGGTGGCTAACTTTTCGTCTAGGGCCAGTTTCACCCGGGCCCGCAAAGCGTCAGGATCCAATAGGTCCTGGATGCGGACCCCAATCCGGTTCATTTTGTCGGCGTACGTGGGGCCAATCCCCCGCCCGGTGGTCCCAATTTTCCCGGACCCCAGCAGTTCCTCCCGCAGTTGGTCCGCGTGCTTGTTGTAGGGGGCAATCACGTGAGCGTTGCTGGAGATCACCAGGTTAGACGTGTCCACGCCCCGGCTTTCCAGCCCACTAATTTCGCTGAACAATGCTTCCGGGTCCACGACAACGCCAGCACCGATTACGGGAATGACGCCCTCGGTCAGAATCCCCGAAGGTAGCAGGTGCAGGGCGTACGACTCCCCATCGACTACTACGGTGTGCCCGGCGTTGTTGCCCCCGTTGAATTTGACGACCATGTCCACTTGGGTGCCCAAGTGGTCGGTGGCCTTCCCTTTCCCCTCATCGCCCCACTGCGTTCCGACAACAATAATCCCAGGCAAGTGTCTCTCCCCTACCTCTGGAAGTAGTTACCACCGAAGTCTAGTTGGCTTCCAAACGGGCCTGGTAAACCTCATACAGGGTGATACCGGCTGCGACCGCCGCGTTCAAGGACTCCACGTTCCCGGTAGTGGGAATGGAGACCACCATGTCGCACGTTTCCCGCACCAACCGGGACAGGCCAGCCCCTTCCGCGCCGATCACCACAACCAGAGGTTCGGTTGCCAGCGTCATGTTCCGCACGCTCTCATCCGCATTCCCATCCAGCCCAACAACGAAGAAACCGGATTCTTTCAGTCGGCGCAGGGATTGGACCAGGTTCGTCACCCGCGCTGCCGGCACCACTGCGGCCGCCCCAGCTGACACCTTCCACGCGGTCACGCCAACACCAGCAGAGCGGCGTTCAGGCAGAATCAGGCCATCCGCCCCGAACGCTGCCGCGGAACGTAGCACCGCCCCCACGTTGTGTGGGTCCGTCACGTGGTCCAAGGCGACCAGCAGCCCCGGCGTCACCTTCTCTGTAGCGCGGTAAGTCAAATCTTCCAGCGACCAGTAGTCGTAGCCTTTCACCTCAATAGCTATGCCCTGGTGCGCGGAACCGTCACTGACCCGGTCCAGGTCACGCCGGCCCACCTCAACAAATGGTGCGCCAGTTTCCGCAAGCGCCTCCACGGCCGCCCGCATTCCAGCACTGGCCGGGTCGGCAGCTAAATACACGGTTTCAACTTTGATGCCCCCGCGGGCCGCTTCGGTCACAGGGTTGCGGCCCACCACCAGTTCGTTACCTTCCCGCACCCGCACAGCGGTTTCCTGTTGGCGGCGTTCCTTGGCTGCGGCCTGGCTGGCGCGTGCTTCCCGCTTCTTCTTCTCTTTGTAAGCCGGGTGGTAGGTGCGCTCCTCCGCCTTCGGGGTCGGCCCGCGACCCGCCAGGGCGCGGCGCCCGTGCCCGCCGGTCCCCTTCTTCGGGTGCGCTTTTTTCCCAGCCCGCTTCGAATAGGCGCCCCTAGGCCCCTGGTTACCCTTCATTTACGTCTCCCTAAAAATTAAACATTCTGCTGGTCAAGCATCCAAACGCCAGGTTGCCCCATCCGGGCCGTCCTGGACGATTACGCCGATGGCGGCCAACTGGTCCCGCAACTCATCCGACTTCGCCCAGTCTTTCTCTTGCCGGGCGACCTGACGCTGCTGCAACACGTCCTGCACCAAAGCATCTAAGGCTTCCAGGGCAGCCGCCCCCGCAGTGTCGTCCCCGCCGTCCGCATTCCCCCACTGCTCACCGTGCGGGTCCACCCCCATCACGTCCAACATGGACCTGACCAAAAGCAGTTCTTGGGCGGCAGCTTCCCGGTTGCCTTCCCGCAGGGCTTGGCGGCCGAGCTTCACATGCTCGTACACCACCGCCAAAGCCCCGGCCACGTTCAAGTCGTCATTCAGTGCGGCAACGTACGCTTCCGGCAAGTCCTCCGGTGCCAAAAATACGCTGTCCGGCGCCCCGACCTCTGCCGTGGCGTCCTCGACAAATGAAGACAAATTATCCCACTGCTTCCCCGCCAACTCCAACGTGTCGTCCGACCACTCGATCATGGAGCGGTGATGCACGCTGGACAGGGCGAAGCGGATCACGGCGGCCGGCGCCTGCTCCAACAACGACTGCAAGTCCAGCGTGTTGCCGACGGACTTCGCCATTTTCTCCCCCGACTGCGTCACCCAAGCGTTGTGCACCCACAGGGTCGCGAAGTCGTAGCCCGCGGCGTGGGACTGGGCTTGCTCGTTTTCGTGGTGCGGGAACCGCAGGTCAATGCCGCCGCCGTGAATGTCGAACGCTTCGCCCAAGTACCGGTGGGACATGGCGGAGCACTCCAAATGCCAGCCGGGGCGCCCCTGCCCCCACGGTGCGGGCCAGGCAGCCGTTTCTGGTTCGCCGTCTTTGGCTGACTTCCACAACGCAAAGTCGCGCGGGTCTCGCTTGCCGGCAGTGATGGAGTCGGTTTCGGCCTCCCCCTCCGTCAGCAGCATCTGGTCCAGGCTCTGATGTGTTAGGGACCCGTAGTCGGGTTGGGAGTGCACGTCGAAGTACACGTTGCCCGCATCATCGGAGTAGGCGTGCCCGCGCTGCAGCAAACGTTCAATCATCGCGATCTGGTCGGTGATGTGTGCGGTGGCGCGTGGCTCCACCGTGGGGTCCGCTAAGCCTAAAGTGGCGTAGGCTTTTTGGAATTCCCGCTCATAATGCTGCGCCAGCGCCCACCAGTCCCGCCCGGTTTCTTCCGCCCTCGCCAAAATCTTGTCATCAATGTCAGTCACGTTGCGCACGTAAGTGACGTCCAGCCCGTGGCGCTGAAGCCAGCGGATCAGGACATCGAAACTGGTGGCGGCCCGCAAGTGCCCAATGTGGGGCATGCCCTGCACTGTGGGACCGCACAGGTAGATGCCAACCTTGCCCTCTTCCAGGGGTTCCAAGGGTTGCAGTGCGGCGGTCTTCGTGTCATACAGGCGTAGGTCCATAGCGCCATGGTACCGGCCAGCACCCCTTGCGGAGGGCCCCTAGAATGCTGGCATGACAATCAGTGAAAGCGGCAGGGTTTCTTTGGGTGAGATTCGGGTCGGTCAGGGGTTTGACGTTCACGCGTTCGTCGCCGAAGACACGGGTGAGCCCCTGCATTTGGCGTGCCTGGACTGGCCTAAGCACCGGCGCCTGGAAGGCCATTCGGACGCGGACGTAGCCGCCCACGCTGTTTGCGATGCCCTACTTTCGGCGGCGGGCGCCGGGGAGTTGGGCTCCGTTTTTGGTGTTGGCGACCCGAAGTGGGAGGGCGCGTCCGGCAAGGTCCTGCTGGGCGAAGTTCTGCGGGTTATTGGTGAGGACGGCTGGCGCATCAACAACGTGGTGGTCCAGGTGATTGGGCAACGTCCCCGCATGTCCCCACGCAGGGATGAGGCCGCGGCGGCCCTGTCCGCAGCCCTTGGCGGCGCCCCTGTTTCTTTTGGTGCAACCACCACGGACCGGTTGGGCTTCCTAGGTAGGGAAGAGGGTCTGGCGGCGATTGCCACGGCGCTTATTGCGCGCCCCTAGGTTCCTAGTGGAGCTTTTAGCCGACCTTAGTCATGTGTGCTCTATCGGATTTGACGGGGATCATTAAAACCAGTCCCAGGACGATTACGACCACGATTCCCAAGATCCCCCAGTGGGTGGCGTTCTGCTCCCCGGTGATTGTGACCCCCAGGCCAATGGCGACGGCGTACATCAGCGGCGCCAGGAAGGATACGGCACGGCCGGTGGTGGCATAAAGCCCGAACACTTCGCCTTCCCGGCCCGGGGGGATCAGGTTGGCTAGGAACGTGCGGGACGCCGACTGGATGGGTCCCACGAAGATGGTGAGCATCAGTCCGAAACCCCAGAAGATGGCGGGGCCACCCTGGTAGAAGAAGAACACGCCCATACCCGCCAGGGTCATTAGGACCAGTGACCAGACGATGATCCGCTTCGACCCCAGGCGGTCGTTGAGGGGCCCGAAGGACACGGTGGCGATGCCCGCAACCACGTTGGCGACCACCGCGAAAATGATGACTTCACCGGCGCTGAACCCGAACACTGAGCCGGCAATGACGCCGCCGAAGGTGAATACGCCGGCCAGTCCGTCACGGAAAATTGCGGAGGCAATCAGGAACCGCAGGGTGTGTCGCGCCTCTTGCCACAAGGATTTCACGGTGTGGAACAGGTGACGGTAGGAGTCGGCTAGGGTCTCCCGGCCCTCCACCACACTGACGTGGGTGCGTTCCGGTGGGTTGATAACTACGGGGAGGGCGAACAGGCCGAACCAGATGGCGGCGAACACCATGGCTACCCGCACGTCCAACCCGTTGGCGTCGGTGACGCCGAACAGGCCAACCTCCGGGTTAATGAAACCTAGGAACAGCGCCATCAGCAGGATGATGCCGCCGGCTCTGTTGCAAAGATTGGCGGCAGTCAGAGGTAGGCTGTCGCTCTGCGCC
>CAYFVT010000036.1:0-3670 GCA_964346705.1 uncultured Actinomyces sp.
CGGGTTGTGGCGGGGAAGAACCAATACGAAACCTCAGCGAAGGTCGCTAAAACGTTCTTCGCCAGCAAACCTAAGAAAGCCATCTACAGTTCAGGCACCAACCGCCGACTGGGGGTGGCAGCCATTGGAATGTCCAGGCAGAACGCCGCGCCCATACTTTTCACGAAGAAGGGTTGCTTACCCAGTTCTGTCGCGGCAGTTAACAAGTCCGTGCGCGGTAAAGTCGTGGTCGGAACAACGGGGATACTCAGCAAGTCGTCCTACTGGAAGTCGTGCGCCCCGAAACAGACCAAACACCAAAAGATAGTGGCGGCCGCCAAGTCTTTGAATGGGAAACGCTACGCGTCCGGTGGCACTGGCCCGCACGCGTTTGACTGTTCCGGTTTCACCCAACACGTTTACAAGAAGGCTGGCATCAAGATTCCGCGGACCAGCTGGTCCCAGTGGAGTGCGGGGAAACGGGTGTCCAAACCAAAAGCCGGCGACATTGTGGTGATGAGCGGTGGCGGCCACGTCGCCATCTACCTTGGGAACGGAATGATCATAGATGCGGGCTCCCCCCGCACGGGCGTCAGTATCCGGAAAATGTGGGCACCCGCAAACGCCTACGTCCGATTCACGTAAGGGAAGCTGCGGCCCCCTGGGGCGGGGAGCTAAACGACCTCGAAGTTTGAAAACACGCCGCGGCAGGCCCGCAGCCTCAAACTTCGAGGTCGTTTCTTTAAACTTCTACTTACTGGCCTCTGCCAGTTTGTTCCAAGCCAGCATGGCAAGGGCTGCCGCCTGGTCCCCTAGCACCGCGTCATCGAACAGGACGCGCGGGGAATGGTTGAACTCAGCGGTCGCCAAGTCCACGTCAGGTGGAGAGGCCGCCAGTGCCAGGAACGTTCCAGGCACTTCCTGTAGCACGAACGCGAAATCTTCCGACCCCATCATGGGGCTGGGCATGACCATGACACGCTGCTTGCCGAACCCTTCGTAAAGCCATTCAATGGCTTCCATCGTGTCCTCAGCCGCGTTCACGGTTGCAGGGTAAAGCACCTGCACTTCCGCTTCCCCGACCATCCCGTGGGCGGCAGCAATGTTCTCAACCAGGCGGGGAACTTCTGTCTGGATACGTTCCAGGGAGGCCTGCGACAGGGTGCGAACAGTCGCCTCCAACGTCGCCTGCTCTGGGATCACGTTCGTCGCTTCACTGCCTTCCATGCGGGTCACGGAAATGATCACGGGATCAAACGCATCAAAACGGCGGGTAGCGAAGGTTTGCAGCGCCAGAATGATCTCCGCTGCAACGGGGATGGGGTCCAGCACCTGGTGTGGTTGGGACCCGTGGCCCCCGCGTCCCTTCACAACCACCTTCAGGTTGTTGGACCCAGCGGCAGCCGTCCCCGGTTTCGTTAAGAACAGGCCTTGCGGGCCGGGCGCCACGTGAATGGCGTACGCCGCGATCGGTTTCTCCCCCGCCGCGTCCAACAGCCCCTCCCGGAGCATTATTTCAGCCCCGCCATGACCTTCCTCCCCCGGTTGGAACATGAAGATCACATTGCCTGGCAGGTCGTCCTGGTGCGCGGCGAGTAGCCTGGCGGCGCCCACTAGACCAGTGGTGTGCATGTCATGCCCGCAAGCGTGCATGTTGCCATTCGTGGAAGCGTAGTCCAGGCCCGTCTCCTCAACTATGGGTAGTGCATCCATGTCACCCCGCAGCAGGACTGTCGGCCCGGGCTTACCGCCGCGAAGAACCGCTACAACCGAGGTCAGTTCTTTACCGGTCGTGATCTCCAGGTCCAACCCTTCCAACGCCTGCAGCACGGTTGCCTGCGTTTGCGGCAGGTCCAAACCCAGTTCGGGGTTGCGGTGGAGCTGGCGACGAATTTTGACGAGGTCGGGGGTCATGCCCCGCCCCTCAGTTACGAAATCGGGTGCCACTTCGTCCTCCTAAATAAAGGTAGTGAATAGAATAATTGACTGGACTGCCCAAGGTGGGTGTGCGCTCACACGGCCTGCGCTTCAACCGCTTCTTCGTCGCCGACCTCATCGCCTGGGATGAAGAAAAGGGCGACCATAGCTACGGCAAGGACAATGCCGGAGAAAGTCCAAATAGATACGTATCCACCTAATGAAGCGAAGTCCGCGCCGGCTATGGCGGCAGCCCCCAGCATGGCCGCGAAAATGGCTCCCGCAAGCGAGCCGCCCAGGGTGCGCAGCGAGTTGTAGACCCCGGTGGCAATCCCAGTTCCGCCTGCGGGTGCCAGTTCCGCTAGGCGTGCGGGTAGGGCTCCTAGCAGGAATCCGAAGCCCAGGCCTTGAACGGTGACGGACGCGAAGAACCCGCCTAGTGAACTGTGCAATGGCAGCAACATGAAGTTGCCAGCAGCCCCTAAGGCGGCGCCCGCAACCATGACCGTTCGGATCCCAACCCTTTTCGCTAGCAGACTGAAGAAAGCCGCACCTAACGTCGCCATAACCGTGACCAGCCCGATCGCGGCAGAGATCAGCCCGGGGCTGGCCGCGAACCCGTAGCCCTCAATGTCGGGGCTTGCACCCATGTAGGTGGACAGGGGCGCTTGCCCCCCAAACATGACCATCCCAAAGAACAAGCCGGCCAGGTAAATGGGGCCAATACGTCTGGACGCCACCAGACGCACGTCGACGGCCGGAACTTTGGCGCGCAACTCCCACAGCACCCAAACGACGAACACCACTAGCCCAATGACAAGCGGGATGAGCGCGCCAGGGGAGGTGAGGCCGCGTTCACCCGCGACGCGCAGGCCGATCAGGAAGGACACCATGAAGACCGCTATGCCTGCGAATCCAACAAAGTCGATAGTGCTCTTAGTGCGGGCCGTGGATTCGGGGACCTTGAAGAACACGGCGTACAGGCCAACCCCGACCAGCACTGAGGGGGTCAGCATGGTCAGGGAAATGCTGGGAGATATCTCAGAGATGAGGCCCGACGCTAGCGTTCCCAGGATCGCGCCACCGGTCAGGAAGGAAACCAGTAGGCCGATCGATTTGCGGGCGGCTGCACCCTTAATCTGGTTGTGGATCAAAGCGATCTCTAGCGGCAGCCACACGGCCAGTGGGCCCACCAGGACACGGCTGGCAAGGACGATCGCATAGTTGGGGACCAGCGCGGTCACAATGGTTCCGATAAACACGACCGTTATGGCGATGCGCAACAGTTTGCGGTGCCCATAAATGTCGCCAAGCTTTGACAACAGTGGGACGCTTACGGCGGCCGCCAATGTCTGCAGTGTCAAGAACCAGGTGATGTCGGAGTCTGTGACGTTCAGGTGCTCCGAGAATGCTTTCAGTAGCGGCGGGTAGAAACCCTGCGTGAATCCGCTAGCGAGCTCAATAAAGATCAGGAAGCCAACGACTGTGCTGGCCTTGACCGGCCCGCTGGGTGTTTCTTCGGTTGCCATCTTCTTTTGTGTCCTTCACTAGTTCGGTGGCGTGCGGGCGCCAACTGCGCAGCTGTCACCTTTTGGTGCTGGACAGACGCAGCGCGACCAGCGTGGACCACGTCACTGTCTGGACCAGTCCTGCTAAGGTATCAAGAATCAGGCGAAGGTTCGCGTTAAGCACCTGCACTGCCGGCAGGACAGTTACCCTCCCCTCGCGTCCCCTGCTCATTTCCCCTGCTCAACTGAATCCCGCCTATTGGACG
>CAYFVT010000036.1:3770-12638 GCA_964346705.1 uncultured Actinomyces sp.
GGCATCATTTTGCTCTGCGTGAATTCGGACTGGAAGGCACCGTCAATGTTGGTGGCGACGCCGCCCGGTGCAATCGCGTTCACGCGGATCCCTTCCCGCCCATAAAGGAAGGCCTCCGACCGGGTCAGCCCCACCACAGCATGCTTGGACACGGTGTAAGCCGTGCCGGCAGAGTTGCCGCGGAGCCCGGCTTCCGACGCTACGTTCACGATGGTGCCACCCCCCTGTTCCAACATCACCGGAATAACCGCACGCGTCATTTTAAAGGAGCCGGTCACGTTAACGGAGAGGACGAAGTCCCACAGATCGTTGTCCACTTCGTGGGCTGCCATCATCTTGTCCATGACGCCCGCAATGTTCGCTAGTGAATCCACCTGCGGCCCCGCCGCCTCCATCACCCGAGCGATGTCATCGTCATCCGTGATGTTCGCCCTCACAGGAACTACCATGCCCTGCGGCGCTTGCTCCGCGACCTCGTTCAGGCGAGCTTCGTCCATGTCGACAGCAATGACCCGCCCGCCCTCGGCAACAATCCGTTCCAACGTGGCGCGCCCAATGCCAGAACCGGCACCGGTAACTATGACGGTCTTGTCCTTGAATCTCTGAGCCAAGTCGACCTCTTCATCTTGCGGCAGCTCCCCATCGTTTGCGGCCATGATGATCTGATCCACCAGCTCCTGTGGGAACGCACCCTTACTCAGAAGCGGCAATGCGCCCAAGGGAACAGTCGCCATCTGCTGCACCGCGTCAGCATCAATCCCCGACTGCTGGAAGATCCCTTCAATGACCGGGCCGCCCTCCGCGTCCTCCAACCACTGCTGACCGTGAGCTTGCCGTCTAAAACACGTTTCCTAGCCATCTTTCCTCCCCTTCCACTGGACACCCTGGCCTCACCGCCAAGCCGCCCCCAATAACCAACGAATCCCGGTGGCGACCCCTGTGACCCCACCACCGCAATTGTGATACATCATTCCAACCAAACTAAAGCTCAGAATGCGCGCCACCTGTATAAACAGGCGCGATTCGCCACCTAACTAGTGACCAGTCCGGTAAGGGGCCTTCGCATTTGCTATCCGCGCGGATGTCGGCTGGAATGGTGAAGCAAGCAATTAGGAGAAAACAGCATGTCAACAGACTTCTCGTCAACTTTAGGTGCATTCGTTCGGGCTGCCTCCGGCAAGTCCGCAACAAATTCGACGCCTATGGAATTCTGGACTGGTCTGTCCAACTTGGTGGTAGACCAGATTGCCGTCGACTGGGAGGCATCCACGGAAGCTTACGAACAGGTACGGCAGGCGCACTACTTTTCTGCGGAGTTCCTGGAAGGCCGGGCTCTACTGAACAACCTGGTCAACTTGGATCTGCTGGGTGAAGCGAAGGAGGCCGTTGCCTCCTACGGGAAGAACTTGAGCGACGTTCTGGAAGCGGAACATGACGCCGCCCTCGGCAATGGTGGCCTGGGACGTTTGGCCGCCTGCTTCCTAGACTCATGCGCGACCATGGACCTGCCCGTAACCGGATACGGGATCCTCTACCGTTACGGCCTGTTCAAGCAGACCATTGATGATGGCTTCCAAAATGAGCATCCTGACCCGTGGATGGAGCAGGGCTACCCGTTCGTAATCCGCCGTGATGAGGGCGCCAAACTTGTGCACTTCGCGGACATGGATGTGCGTGCGGTCCCCTACGATATGCCGATCACCGGGTACAACACGAAGAATGTGAACACCTTGCGCCTGTGGAAGTCGGAACCCATCGAGGACTTCGACTACGACGCGTTCAACTCACAGCGTTTCACGGACGCAATCGTAGAGCGGGAGCGCGTCGCCGACCTGTGCCGCGTCCTCTACCCGAACGACACCACGTATGAAGGTAAAGTCCTGCGTGTCCGCCAGCAGTATTTCTTCGTGTCTGCCTCACTGCAGACGATCATTGAGAACTACAAGAAGGTGCACGGCGACGACTTCAAGGACTTCGCTAAGTACAACTCGGTGCAACTGAACGACACCCACCCCGTCCTCGCCATCCCCGAACTGATGCGCCTACTAATGGACCAGGAAGGCCTGGGCTGGGATGAGGCGTGGGGCATTGTCCAAAAGACGTTCGCCTACACGAACCACACGGTACTGGCGGAGGCGCTGGAAACTTGGGAAGTTTCAATCTTCCAGCAGTTGTTCCCCCGTATCCTGGAGATCATCTACGAAATTGACCGCCGTTTCCGTGAGGACCTGCGGCAGCGCGGTGTGGATGAGGCGACCATCAACTACCTGGCACCCGTCTCAGACGGTAACGTGCACATGGCGTGGATCGCGGTTTACGCGTCGTTCTCCGTCAACGGGGTGGCCGCACTGCACACGGAGATCCTGAAGAAGGAAACCCTAAACGAGTGGTACAAGTTGTGGCCCGAAAAGTTCAACAACAAAACCAACGGTGTCACGCAGCGCAGGTGGCTGAACCACACCAACCCGAAACTGGCGGCCCTGCTGACACGTGAGCTTGGCTCCGACTCTTGGGTGACGAACCTGGATGAGCTGCGCACGCTGCTGCCCAAGGTGAAAGACGAAGCGTTGATGGCTGAAATCATGGACATCAAACGTGACAACAAGGTCCGCTTTGCTGAGTGGCTGGAGAACCGTCAGGGCGACCAGATCCCAGTCGACGCTATTTACGACGTGCAAATCAAGCGTCTGCACGAATACAAGCGTCAGTTGTTGAACGCCATGTACATGTTGGACTTGTACTACCGGTTGAAGGACGACCCGAACCTGAAGGTGGAGCCACGCGTGTTCATCTTCGGCGCCAAGTCCGCACCCGGTTACAAGCGTGCGAAGGCGATCATCAAGCTGATTAACGAGGTCGGCCGCATCATCAACAACGACCCCGACATGGACGGCGTGCTCAAGGTCGTGTTCGTGGAGAACTACAACGTGTCCCCCGCGGAGTACATTATTCCGGCGGCTGACGTTTCCGAGCAGATTTCGACTGCCGGGAAGGAAGCGTCCGGTACGGGCAACATGAAGTTCATGATGAACGGCGCCCTGACGCTTGGCACCCTTGATGGGGCGAACGTGGAGATCCTGGAAGCCGTGGGCGACGACAACGCCTACATTTTCGGGGCGAAGGAAGAAGAACTTCCGGAACTGCGCGCCACCTACAACCCGCGTGAACTGTACGAAACGGTTCCCGGCCTGAAACGCGTTATTGACGCGTTCACGGACGGCACCTTGAACGATGGTGGCAGCGGAGACTTCCACGACCTGTCGGTCTCCCTGCTTGACGGCTTCCCGTGGGAGGAGGCGGACACCTACTACCTGCTGGGTGACTTCGAAGACTACCGTCAGACCCGCGACAAGATGGCGGAAGACTACGGGAACCAGTTGGAGTGGGCCCGCATGTGCTGGGTGAACATTTGTGAATCCGGCCGGTTCTCATCCGACCGCACCATCCGCGACTACGCGGAAGAAGTGTGGAAGGTAGAGCCGACCGCGATCTAAGAATCGCCGTAGGTTTCTGACAAAGGCCCCGCGCGCCGGATCTTTCCGGTCGCGGGGCCTTTCGCTTGCCTTTTGCTTGCGTTGGCCCAGCCATGCACCGCTTCGCCCGCCTTGCTTGTCCCTGCCCGTGCCCCTGCCCCGAGGCTGCCCCGCCCCTCTCCCCGCGAGATCGACGCTTCTGGGCAGTCTTTGGGGCTTAGCCCTCTGTGTCAGGCTGGGGTGAGACAGGCCTGTCAACTGATGTCAATCTCAAGGGACGAGGGCGGCTAGACCCCGCACCTGGGGGCTGTGTTGGAGATTAGCGGCCCAACGCTCTAATCTGGAACCATGGTTTGGTTACTGATTTTCCTTTTGATCTTGTGGGTTGTCCTAGCGATCCTGGGCTTCGTTGTCGCCGGCCTGAAGTGGCTGGCGTGGGTGGGCATCATCCTGGCAGCCATCACGGTCGTGGTCGGGTTCATCGCCGGGTTATTCACGGGCGACTAACAGGCCCCGAAACTTCACGCAACTACGCAACAAGGATGCCCCCGACAAGATGTCGGGGGCATCGGTCTGCCTGAACTCTGCCTGGACCCGGCCTAGAGCCGGGTCGCCCCGATTACCGCACTTGGGCTACTGTTCCTGCCTCTGCTTGCGCCACAACGTGTACTTAGCAAGCGTCACTTCAGCCATGGAATCCAGCAGCAGCAGCGCGCCCACCAGTGTCCCTAGCTTCGCGCCTTTTGAACGTTTCCCCTGCCGCGGGCGTGCTACGGCTAGAAGCCCAACACCGGCCAAGGCCTCCAAGCTGGCAACTGCGGAAACCAACCACGGTTTAGTTTCGATGATGTTGGAGTAGGTGTCCCAGAAGCGTGAGCCTTCCTTACGCTCGTCGATAAGGATGTCAACACTGCGCCCAATCGCGTTGGAAATCCCCCGCGAATGGTGGACTAGGACGCCGGGTACCTGTTCCGCGGTTTTCCAGCCGAGCAGGAACTCCGCCACATCGTCCGACAACCCTAAAGCGTTCACCAGCTGCCGCACGGCCCGGGGACCGCGCACCTTGGTGGCGGCGAAGGCTGCTTCAGCGTCGCCGTCCCCCACCGCCTGAACAATCTGGTTCAGGTCACTGCGCGCACCCACAAGCTCGTAAACCTGTTCCGGCACTTTCGCGTGATCCCAGCCTTTACCCCCAGCAACCACCAGTTCGTTCATGCCCCAGTTGTAGCCAACAACGTTTTCAGGTTCGCTGTCTTTCACTAGAGTCGCCTGGAATTCATCTCCATGCATGGTCAGGCTGACCAGCGGGAAATCCCCAAAGTGGTAGCCGGAACGTTTCGACGGCAGTTGGGCTAGAAGCGCGCGTTTTTCCTCGGCTAGTTCCAGTTCACCAATGTCCACGCCCTCGAACGCCGCCAACAGTGGGACTGCGGATGCGGGCGTGCCCCCAATTTCGACGACACGTAGGGTTTCTTCCGTTTCGTCTGCCGGTTGCGCGGCGCTCGCTTTCGCTGCGATCTGTTCAGCAACCTGGTCCACGTACTTGTCGGCCGCGAATTCGCCCAACAAAACTTCCGCTTCGAACTTGTCCGCAATCTGCTCAGCCAGGTGCTCCGTTGTCATACCCGGCTTCAAATGCTTTGCACGTGGGGTCAACCGGCCTACATGGGTTCCGTCTGTCACCACCCGAATACCAACCAGTTGTGGTGTGGCGTCATACCAGTCTAGTTTCGCGACTACGGAGTGGGATTTCAGGAAACTGGCTAGTTTCAGAGGGTCCAGTTCCCCGGCAATCACCATTCCATCTACCGCGAACCACTCGATTTCCGTCATTTCCTGACTCCCTTCATGCCGCAACAGAAAGCTGAAACGGGCCCCTACCCCTACGGGTGTAAGGGCGGGACCCGTTCCAAAATGCGTCTAAGCCGCCGCTTATTTCATCCTAGTGCCCACGCTGCCCAAACGTTCGCATGCTTCAACAACCCGAGCTGCCATGCCATCTTCGGCGACCTTGCCCCAAGAGCGGGGGTCGTAAGCCTTCTTCACGCCAACGCCGCCGTCAATCTTCAGGACTTCGTCATACTTTTCAAACATGTAGCCGGCCACGGGACGCGTGAAAGCGTACTGCGTGTCAGTGTCAACGTTCATCTTGATGACGCCGTTGTTCACGGCCGTCGCGATCTCTTCCGCACTGGAACCGGAACCACCGTGCATGACCAGGTCAAACGGGCGGTCACCCACACCGTAGGCTGCGCCAACAGCTTCCTGGATTTCACCCAACAGTTCAGGCCGCAGTTTCACGAAGCCAGGCTTGTAAACGCCGTGCACGTTACCGAAGGTCAGGGCGGTCAGGTAGCGACCGTTTTCGCCCAGGCCCAGGGCCTTAGCGGTCGCCATGCCATCTTCAACCGTGGTGTACAGCTTCTCATCGAAAGCACCGACAATGCCGTCTTCTTCACCGCCGACAACACCGATCTCAATTTCCAGGATCGTGCGTGCCTCTTCGGACATTTTCATCAGCTTTTCAGCGATCTCAAGGTTCTCCTTGAGCGGCACTGCGCTACCGTCCCACATGTGGGACTGGAAGGCGGGCAAGCGTCCGGCGTCTACTTCAGCCTTTTCAATTTCCAGCAGCGGGATAACCCAAGAGTCCAGGTTTTCCTTCGCGCAGTGGTCGGTGTGCAGGGCAACCTTCACCGGGTAGTTCTTCGCCACTTCGTAAGCGTAAGCAGCCATAGCCAAAGAGCCTGCGACACGGTCTTTAATGGTTGAACCGGACCAGTATTCGGCGCCACCAACCGAAACCTGGATAATGCCGTCCGACTCAGCTTCCGCAAACCCCTGCAGGGCCGCGGTCAGCGTCTGGGAGGAGGTCACGTTAATGGCTGGGTAGGCGAATTTGTCCTTCTTCGCCCGGTCAAGCATCTCCCGGTATTCCTCTGGTGTTGCGATTCCCACTAGATCCTCCTATTTAGATCAAGCACCGGCTGATGGGCTGGCGCTTTTGTTTCACCCCTCATTGTCCCACAAAGGGCCCTCAGTTTGGGGGTGCAAAGTCCCAAACTTTACTGGGTGTTGGGCGTCCCACGGCCCGCGAGTGGTCCGTGCTGCGTAACCCACGCCCACATCGCTATCGCCGCAGCGTGCCCCACGTTCATGGACCGGGTCGAACCGTATTGGGTGATGTGCAGAACCCGGTCACTGGCGGCCTGCATTTCGGGGCTGAGGCCCGCTGCTTCCTCCCCAAAAACTAGGACCGCCCCCGCGGGTAATTCCGCGGTTTCCAGCGGCCCACTGCCCGGCAGATTATCTATGCCAATAATTTCTAATTGACGAGGGCGAACATCCTGCACAAAATCCTCCACCGTGGGGTGGTGCACAACCTGCAGGTAGCGGTCGGTGACCATGGCGCCCCGCCTGTTCCAGCGGCGCCTGCCAACAATATGAATTTTTGACGCACCCAACGCGTTAGCGGTGCGGACAATGGAGCCAATATTGAAGTCGTGCCCCAAGTTCTCAATGGCAACCTCATAGCCCAAGGACCTGGCGGCAACGTCCTCTTTTATTGCCTCCCGCGTCCAATAGCGGTACTGGTCTTCAACGTTGCGGTAGTCGCCCTCCAACAACAATTCTTGATCCCACTGCTGCCCTTCGGGTAGCGGACCGTCCCAGGGGCCCGCGCCTCTTTTCTGTTCCATGGCCGATCACATGTGGGGAAGTCGGGACGTGATAAGCCGGACCAGTGGCCGCGGCGCCAGTCGCGCGGCGGTGGCGGTAATCTTGTAGCGGGTGGAGGGCGTCACCAGCACCTGGCCGCGCCGGGCCGCTGCCAGCGAGTCTTGCACCACGCGCTGGGGTGAAAGCCAAACCAGGTCGGGCGTCGCCCCAAAATTGGCTCCCGCACGGCGGTGAAAGTCCGTCCTGACTAGCCCGGGCATTACGGCAGTCACCGTGACCCCCGTGTCTTTCAGTTCGTAGGCTAGCCCTTCGGAGAATGCTCGCACCCACGCCTTATGCGCGGAATAGGGGCCCATGCCCGTGTCCGCAGCAACAGAGGAAACGTTGATGATCGCGCCTTTACCCCGTCTGCGCATGGCACGCCCCGCATAGTAGGACGTGGCCAGCACTGCCCGCACCATGACATCGAGCGCGTACAGTTCCACGTCAAACGAGGTGTCCAGGAACGGTTGCCCAATACCGAATCCGGCGTTGTTCACCAGGATCCCAACCGGGCTGTCCGTCTGCTCCAAGCGGGAACAAACGCGGGCCAGATCTTTTGGTTCCGCCAGGTCGGCAGCCAGTAGCTCCACTGTTACGCCCGCGGACGTTAGCTCCGCCGCCACCTTCCGTAACCGCTGCTTGTCGCGGGCCACTAGGACCAGGTCAAACCCCTCGGACGCTAAACTTCGGGCGTATTCCAGGCCAATGCCGGACGTGGCGCCGGTGATCAGTGCGGATGTCATGGCCCCACTATACGGCCGCGCGCCGGGGCCAATCCTGCGGTTATGGTTAGGGCATGAGACTTGCCACTTGGAACATTAACTCCATCCGCGCCCGCCAGGACCGGGCCCTCGCTTTCCTGGAGCGGGAAGATATTGACGTCCTTGCGTTGCAGGAGACGAAGGCCCGCGACGACCAGTTCCCCACCGCCCCTTTTGAGGAGGCCGGGTATGAGGTCCGCATGCATGGTGTTAACCAGTGGAACGGGGTTGCTGTCATTTCGCGTCTGCCGATCTTGGGGCAGGAAACCAGTTTCCCTGGGCAACCGGAATGGTCTGAACATGGGGTGGTTGAACCCCGCGCGCTAGGTGTGACCGTTGAGGATAAGACCGGTGCCCCCGTCACCGTATGGAGCTTGTACGTGCCCAACGGCCGCGAGTTGGACCACCCGCACTACGAGTACAAGCTGGAATGGCTGGCTGCTCTGCGCGACTACGGAGCGGCCCAACTGGCTGAGGATCCGCAGGCCCAGATAGCGCTGGTTGGCGACTGGAACATTGCGCCCCTGGACAAGGACGTGTGGGATCCCGCGTTCTTCGAGGGGAAGACCCACACTTCTGCCCCGGAACGGCAGGCTCTGGCAGCCCTGGAAGACGCCGGCTTCCAGGAGGTGACACGTCCCCTGGTGGATAACTACACGTACTGGGATTACCAGCAGCTGCGTTTCCCCAAGAATGAGGGGATGCGGATCGACTTCATTTTCGCTTCCCCCGCCTTAGCTAACCGTGTTGTCGCCGCCCAAATTGACCGCGACGAACGCAAAGGAAAGGGCGCTTCTGACCATGTTCCGGTGATTGTGGAGGTCGAATAGCCCCCACCCGACGGGGCACCCGGACGGGCCAGTGTCTGGTCGGTTACGCTTTGGGTGTTGGCGAGGGCGAGGGAGCTGTTGTGA
>CAYFVT010000037.1:0-3131 GCA_964346705.1 uncultured Actinomyces sp.
CTGGGGTCGCACGCGCTCCTCATCCTGCGGGACCTGGATGACCGGTGCAGCAGACGTGCCCTCTTCAGCAGGCTGCTGGACGCTCCCCTCAGCGGCCTCTACTTCTACGCTGACATCGGCGATATCGGAGTGGGAGTCGGCCTCCTCAGCTTTGAGGGTCACCGTTTTAGGGGCCTGCGTGGCCCCGGCCTCCTTATCAGTCGAGGCAAACGGCCCCGCCTTTTCCGCATTCTTCCGAACCGGACGCGCGGACCTTCGCCCCCCACCAACAGGTTCAGCGGGCTTCGCCGCCCCGCCCGCCTTCGTCTGAATAATGATTTCGCGCAGTTCCAGCAGGCGCCCCGTTTCCTGCTCCGAGTGCTCTGCCACGCGCTTACCCGCCATAACGGAGGATGCTAACGACCCCGCTAGGAATGCGGCCGGCAAAATCAGCCAAGCCCAGCTAATCAGGCCACCCCAGGCAAGCCCTAAGACGACCAGCAGCAGGACCCCGGCCGCACCCGCAGTCACAGCCCGACGTTTAGCGGCCGCTTCCTCACGAGCTAAGCGTGCCGCGCGTTTAGCTCTTAAAGCAGCGTACTGCTGCACAGCGCCGACCTCAATCACGGCTTCTTCAGACATACCGGGGCTCTTCTCAACGTTTTTCATAGGGGCCACTCCCAGCGTAGACGACCCAGGCGGCAACGACGACGGGGCTTGCGGAGAACTCACACTTTCACGGTAAACAACTTGCGACCGGACCAGTTTTCCGGCAGACCCGGCCGGGGATCCAGGCGCGTGCGTGTGGGGCTGCACTTGTTCCACCAGGTCCATCTGCCAGGCGAACCGGTCCCCCTCACGCGAAGTCACAACGGCGTAACGTTTCGCTATCCGCGCTGGAATAAAATAGGCAACAAGCAGCGTCACCGCTATCCCCAAAACCAGACTGCTTGCTTCCACGCCTACCAACCTATGAACGATAAGCCGCAAACGGTGTTTGCCACACCGGGGGCGACCAGCTTCACCAGCGTCCCATTAGGCGCCACGTGTGGGCCGCCGCAGACGCTGCTCCACCAACGGACGGTCCGCAACCATTTCCTGATCCACCGCAAACAGGACGTGGTCAGCCCATTTGCCGGCAATGTTCATGTAGCGCTTCCGGTAACCCTCTTCCCGCAAGCCCAGTTTGTGGCACAAGTTGATTGACGCCACATTTTCTGGCCGCACGTTCACCTCTACCCGGTGCAGTTCCAGGGGGCCCAGAATCAGGTCAAGCACTGCCGCTGCGGCTAGGGAGGTGATGCCCCGCTGAGCCCACCGTTTCGCAATCCAGTAACCCAAGATCCCTTGTGACAGTGCCCCTTTTTGGACTGCACCCAGCGTCACCAGGCCCGCTAATTCCCCGTTGACTTCCACCATCATTGCCAGGGCCTGCCCCTCCCTGACTTGGCGGTCCATGTGGCTCGGGTACTCCTGCCATGTAGGCAGCTTCTCTCTGGAACCCTGCGGGATGGTTGCTTCCCACGGTGACAGCCAGTCGTAGTCCGCCCGCCGAACCCGATCAATCTGGTAGTGATCATCACCAAAAGCGGGGCGAATCACAATGGACCACACGTCAGTTCCCGGACGCAACAAGGTGGCCAGGTCGTCCTCGTCAAACTCTATTGTCACGTCCCGCGGGTCAAAACCCCACACGCTGGGCGGTCCGCCGCGTCTAAAAGAAAGCAGATTCACGTATCAGTCCAAAAGCATGCAAGTAAGAGTTTCGCCCGTGGTTACGCGAGTCGTGTCCTCCGGAACCACCGCGATCGCGTTCGAAGCCGCTAAAGCTGAAAGCAGCAGTTTGTCCGGCCGACCCAAAACTTCAGCCTGGTAGCCGTCCGTGGGCGTACCCGTCAGACGCACGGGAACAAACTGGCGTTTCCCAGCTGGGGAACCCCAGCCTTTGCTGACGCGGGCCCGCACGGCGGGCCGGTTTAGCTTCTTCCACCCCATCATTTTACGCAGGATAGGGCGAACATAAACCTCAAAACTGACTAGTGCAGCAACCGGGTTTCCGGGCAGGCACACGATGGGCACCTGCCGGTCGTCCTCGTCCCCCACACTGCCAACCCCAAGAATGTGGCCCGGCACCGCAGCTACCTCTTCAAACCGGACGGAGCCCAAGCCGCCAAGGACTTCCCTGACCGTGTTGCCCGCCCCAAATGAGAGACCACCCGTGGTGACGATCAGGTCAGCGCGCATCATCTGGTCTTCGATTGTGCGGCGAAGTCGGGAACGATCATCGGGAATGGCCTGCGTGCGGTACGTTTCCGCACCAGCCTCCCCAGCGGCACTGGCTAACGCGGGTCCGTTCACGTCAAATACTGCCTGCGTTTGTCCCGCCGTTCCTGGTTCCACCAGTTCGTCGCCAATTGAAAGGACCACGACCCGGGGGCGCGGGTGAACCACAACCCGCGCTTTACCAACTGCCGCAAGCGCCGCAATCTGTGCGGGCCCCAACCGGGTTCCGGCAGCCAGGAGCACCTGGCCTTGGGTGATGTCTTCACCCTGGTGGCGAAGATTCTGGCCGGCTTGGACGACCTCGAAAATATTGACTTCCGCTACCCCCAAATCGGTGAGCGCAAGGGGGACGACGGTGTCCGCTCCGGGGGGAAGTGGGGCGCCGGAAGCGATCCGGGCGGTCGTCCCTTCGACGAGGGCGCCGGGCGTGATTTGGGCTGATTCAACTTCCGCGACGACGGGAAGGGTCCGCGGCCTGTCCTTGCGGGCACCCACCAGGTCAGAAGCGAAAGCGGCGTACCCGTCTGTCCCCGCGATCAGTGTTGGGGGATGATCGAAGGGGGCGGTAACGTCTTGGGCAAGAATGCACCCGGACGCGTCTGCTAACAGCAGATCCAGGGGAGGTTGCAGGTCCGCCCCTCTAAGGCCATCTTGGTAAAACTGGGCAACTGTACGCATGAACAAAGTTTCTCATGGTTTGAGGAATGTCGGGGGAGCCGGACGTGAACAACGGTAGGCAGGTGGCAGGAATGGGCCTTCCTGGGGGGAAGGCCGCGTGGCGGCGGACGCTGAATGCGGGAAGGGCAGCGCGACTATTGTCCCGGACTGCGGCGGTGAGACGCGCGGAGCGGCAGGCCCTGGCGACCCAC
>CAYFVT010000037.1:3231-5191 GCA_964346705.1 uncultured Actinomyces sp.
TGGCGACCCACCTGGGGTCCGTTATTGGCAATAGCGGGGGCGTGGTTGCCGCATACCACCCGTACCGGAGTGAGCCGGACCTGAGCCTCTTTTTGCACGACTTGCAGGTCGAGGGCGTTCCCCTCCTGTTCCCGGACGAAGATTACGGTCACCCCGCGTGGCATCAAACTGGAACTGGGGGGCCCGGAATGGGCGACGTGTCCGCCATCCTGATTCCAGGACTAGCTTTCGACGAGGGCGGGGCGCGCCTTGGACGGGGGCTCGGCTGGTACGACAGGGCTCTGCACCTGCTTCCTAGCGGAGCGCCACGGTGGGGCGTGTGTTTTCCCGGGGAGGTGTTCCCCGCGGGAATGCTTCCCCGCCACAGCCACGACCTACCTGTTGATGGGGTGGTAACGCCGGATGGCGCCACCCGGTTCTTACCCCCAGGTCAGTAGCAGCAGGCCGCGTCCACAGGGGAAGTAGAAGTATTTTTGTGGGCGAGGCGAATGCCGCACAGTGGTGGCATGAGAAACTTTTTGAACCGAATTCCGGGGGCCCACTCCGCTTGGTGGTACTTGCGGACGACCCTGATAGTCGTGTTGGCCGGGGCGGCGTTAGTGTCCGCCATTTTAGCGCTTCGCCCACCCCCGATAGGCGACTGGGTGGTGGTGGCCGCGGACGATTTAGAGGCGGGCGCACCCGTAGAAAAGAGTGATGTCCGCCTGGTGGCGGTCGACGCGTCCGCAGTCCCAGAAGGGGCCCTGACCACCTTGGAGCAGGCGGTGGGGCAGTCACCTCGCGGTGGTGTGCCGGCACGCACTGTGGTCACCCTTGCAGCGTTGGGGTTGGATGAGGACGCGGACCGGTTACCCCACGGGTTCTCCCAGATCCAATTGCGCCTGCCGCAGGACAAGGTTTTCGTGGAGCCACCCGCACAGTTAGAGATCTGGGGAAACGGGGGTGCCTGCGAATTTGGGGAATGCCCCGTTGAACGACTTTCGGGGGCCAGCACCCTGGTCTCAGTAACACAAACAGCCAGCAGTGGCGGTCTTGGTTCCGACCCGGCCGTTCTGGCAACACTGATGGTGGAAAGCACGCAGGTTGGGGCTATCCTACAAGCAGCAAATAACGACGAGCTGCATTTGGTGAAGCCCCCAGACAGAAGCGGTTTGGATGCCATGTCCATCCCGCCAGCACCACAGGGATAGAACTTAGGGACGTTGTGGGCTTCCCCCGGGTGCGGCACGTGACACCTGCTGTCCCATCGCAGACGGTCTGCGAGGGCAAACATTTTTGGGAGGCACCATGCTGAGTGGTTTTAAAGAGTTCATAAGTCGCGGCAATGCGATGGACCTGGCCGTGGGGGTCATTATCGGTGCAGCGTTCGGGCAGATCGTGGACGCTTTTGTGGACAAGTTCCTGAGCCCACTCATTGGCGCCCTGTTCGGGGAGCCAAGTTTCGATCACGTCCTACAGTTCGAAGTCGGCCTATTCGGGGATCCCGCCATAGTGCAGCCGGGTGCAGTTCTGACAGCGGTCTTTAACTTCCTGGTTGTTGCAATCGCCCTCTACTTCTTCATCGTTGTCCCCTTAAACAAGATGGCCGCTAAAACGGACGCTCTGCTCGGCATTGAGCAGGAAGACGACGAAGAACTCTCCCCCGAAGCTGTGCTGCTGACGGAAATCCGGGACTCCCTGGCCACCAAACAGAACTAGGGCCAGCAGCCCAAGCGAAGGTCAGCAGCCGCTACCAGTGTGGGGGCACGTCCTCCAGCAAACGGGCGTCGGCCCCGTCCCCTGCCCCTTGGGCGCCTCTCCCGTGAGTGGGTTTGGCCCCGGGGGCAGGCTTATCTGCCGGGCGGGGTGCTGGCAATCGAACTGCTTGCTCCTCGGTTGTGACAGTGCCCGCGTCCAACTCATCCCGGTCAACGCGACTCAAATGGTAAGCAACCCTGCGGCGCTTACCAGCCGCACGGGC
>CAYFVT010000037.1:5291-12470 GCA_964346705.1 uncultured Actinomyces sp.
CGGTCCCCGGGGACAAGGTGGGAGTTCTCGTCCACATGCAAGTCCAAGCTCCTATCCAAATCTTCTAACTGGGCCACAACCTCCGGCGCTGTCCGGCGAGCCACATTCCGCAGGATTGCATCACTTTGCGCTCCGCGCCTGGTCAGCCCAAGAACGTTGCGGATGGCCTCAATGTGCTCGTCCTCCCCCTCATGCGTCCCCGTCGCGTACAACCAGAGGCTGAGCTCATCCAACTGGGCGTCACTGTAAGCGGCAAGCGGTAGGCCCTTAGAGATTGGGGGTGCCACCGTCGGGGTCTGAATGGTGAACTGGCCCGTGTCCGCAGCCCCGTCCGACAAGCCCACGACGTCCGCCCCCAAATCAATCGGGACTTCACCGTCACCGCTGAGCGGGTCCTCATCCAGGGTCGCTTCCACTTGCCCATCCCCAACTGGGGGGTCAAGACGGGAATCGCGTTCGGCCTCGGCCTCGTCCTCCATCCGCGCCTGCAACCCCGCCGGTAAAGGCAACCCCTCTTTCCGGGCTAACGCGGCTGCGGCGGCTGGCGTGTGGGGCAGGCCCATACGCTCGTAGTATTCATCCACCGCATCCAAAACTAGCCGCACAATCTCATGTGCCTCATGGTTCGGGTCAATAAACACGGCCATGGACAGTTCGGTGCGCACCTTCCAGCCCTGCTGCTCTAAACGTCGCACCTGATGACGGTCCCGCACCCGCAGGGACGGCTCCTGCCGGTACTGTTCGTCATCCGTCAGGATCGCAACCAAAAGTTCGCCAGGCACTTCCGGGTGCCCAATCGCTAGGGGGATCCGCATCCCGTCCTCGGTCCCCAAATTAGGAATCACCTGCAAACCTAAACGGTGCAGTCGCTCAGCCAAGTCAACCAGCAAGTCGTCAGGAGCATCCCCGGTGGTCGACCAGTCCAGGACCGCTGCCGCACTGTTCGCGGACAGTTCCTCAGCCGCTGCCAACAGGTCGGCAAGCGCGTGCTCACCCGGGTAACGTAGCCGGGCCGGGTCGAAATCAGACGACTTCAAAGACGTGACCACAATCAGGTCACCGCTAACAGAACGCCCCAAATCCCGGACGACCTCTACCCCCCGATCGGTTGACAGGACCCCGAAGTCATGAATCAGACGCCCATGAGGGGTTTTCGCGTAACCAACGGACAGGAACACTTTCTGGGGCAGGTCGCCCTCCAGACCGTCAGCGTCAAAAAGGAGCTGGTCGACCCCACCCGCCTGATCTATCAGCGCGCCCACGTCCTCATTTTCGGACGCGCGGCGACGCAAAGCCGAATCCACGCGCGACTTATGCCTGCCTGACAACGTGATTACGCCAACCGGAACTCCAGGCTCCTGGGTCAGGCTGTCCACCACCAGGTCGACAACCGCTTCCACTTCCTGGCTGGAGGATTCAATACCCACCTGGCCGGGTGCGGGCGTTCCCGACCCCTCAACTTGGAACAGACGCAGGTCGCCAACAAGACGTGGGGCTGGCATCTGCTGGCCCGGCACGTCCCCCATGTATTCGGCGAGGGCGGCCATGAGACGCCCATTAGCAGGCCTAGGTTCGGCCGGGATCTGCATTTGGGGCAGCAGCTCTTGAAGCTGCTGGACCCAAGTGTCCGCGAGGGGTCCCGCGGGCCCGTTCACCACAACCACCTGGTTGCCGCGCGCCAACACGGGGGCGACCTCACCGAAAGGCAGGTCATCCAAACCACTAACAATCAGGGTGTCCACGTTCCGGTCTGCTGGGGCCAGTTCAGGGACCAGTGCGGGACCCGCAATCACGATGGGAAGCATGTCCCACGCCAACAGGTAACGCCCAAACAGTGCGGCGGGCGGCTCCTCCGCGTTCAGGGCCGCGATCAGGTGATCGTACTGCTCCGGGTAAAGAGCCAACGCCTCACGCCTGCGGGACTGGACCCGGTCAAACACTTCCAACCCTAAAGATTCCACGTGCCGCTGATCAAGGGCCTTCGTTTGCGCTAGCAGGTTCTGCAGCGCCGCCGGGTCAAACCCACCTAATCGAGGTTCCGCAGCCAACATCAAACCCAACGCTGACGCCCACCACGCCAAATCAAGTTCTAAGCCAAGCATGTCGCGGGAAACTGACCGCTGCGCCATGTCGGCAACGAACTCTTCCAACCCCAGCCCATACAGTCCCCTACGAACTGACAGGCGTTGGGGAACCAAGGCAGCGTTTTCCGAATCAGAGAACGCGGCCTGCATGATTTCCGCCAGCTCCTCAGTCGGGATCGCAAGCAGGTCCCCGTAGACGGGTTCAAGGTAGGGCTGGACGACCGCTAGCTCCTGCAGCAGTTTCGCGAAAGTCTCTTCGAAACCCCGCAGCCGGTCGGGGACCGTCGGCCACACTTCCCCGTCGGAAGCTTTCTTCCACCGTTGGTTGCAGCTTTGCGCTTCTAGCAGCGCCGCATGCAAGTCGCGCACATGAACACCGGGACGCACCAGGTCGCGAGCCAACTTCACTAGTTGCCGACGTTTGGATCCCTTCAGGTTGATGCTCTTCTGCTTCCTCCACTCCGGGGAAGCAGTCGCAACCGCAAGGTCCGCTAGGGGACGCTCAAACACTTCCGGACGGAACACGTCCAAGACCTTGCGTGCGTCAACGAACAGTTCCAACTGCTGCTGCCACTGTCCCAGCGTGGCGGCCTTCGCCAGCCCAGTCTGGGTTGCGGCGGCCTTCATTTGCAGGCGCACTGCGGGCAACAGCTCTTCCGTTAAGACCCGCAGGGCAAAAAGGATCTTGTCAACTTCCTCCGCGGTTTCCACCACCACACCATTCCAGGGGCTGACCGCCACCCGGGGTGTGAACATGCCCAGTTCGTAGCCCCGTTCCAGAAGGTCCAGGGTCTGCTGCGCGCCGTCCGCTGCGACCCGCGCCAGCGTGTCCCCATCGAAACGCACTGAGGTTGCTGGACCATCCGAAAGGGAAGTTAGCTCCGTCAGGGTCTGCAGCGCGTCATACGCTGAGACACCCCATTGGGGGAAATCTTCGTGCAACGCCACCGTGTATGAGGTGAGCGCTTCCCGCCCCCTACGCAGCCGCGTTCGCAGGGCTTCACGCCCGTCCGCGTCCCCGCGCGGCGCCATGTCCGCAAGTGCGGCCCGCAGTTTCTGTGTCACAACCCGCTCAGATTGGGGGGTGCCCCAGAAGTTAGCGACAATCCCATCCAAGTCGTGTTCCGCGAACACAGCATCCAGGTCTTCCCGAAGTTGCGGGTCATCCAAAACGATGAGGACCCGTTTCCCGGTCTCCGCCAGGCCCGCAGCGAATGATGCAATCGCCTGGGGGACGTCCGCGGCTGATGAAGCCTGGGCGGACAGAGACGTTCCGCTGACTACGGCTTCGACAACGTCCAACATTTCGGGGGACTGGTCGCCGATCCCCAGCTCATTCCACGGATCCCGGTCATGCGGGTTCTTTGGGGGCACGGGGGCGGCCGCCAAGGCGTTCCTGCTGGGCCCGTCTCCTGCCACAGCAGCCAGGACGGGCGACTGCGCGAACAAGTCCACGTTCTGGTAGCCCCGGTAAAGTTTTGCGGCCGGGTGAGTGAAGATTCCGACGCTAGCGTCACTGCTGAGGCGGAAGTCTGGCAGCACCTTTCCGGCTTCGGCGATAAGTTCCAGTGCCCGGCCTGGGGAGTACCCGTGCGGGCCCTGCAGGGAAGCGGTCAGTTCCGATACTTTCACAGGCGCGTTGCTGCGCTCCAGTTCGGCAAGCAGCCGGGAACTGATTTCCACCCCGGGCAGCAACTGCAGTTTCGCGTCCCCAGTGCGGTTTCCCGCGGCGTCCTCTTCCACTTGGATCCGCCGCATCAGGACGGGAATGTTGTTCGCGGGGTGGGTGCCACCCCAACTGGCGAACCCCACCACCAGGTGCATGGTGGCCCCACCATGCTTTTGGCGCAGCATCGCAGCCTGCTCACCTACCGCCTGCAATCCAAGTTGCGCCTCGATCAGAGCATCTTCTTGGCGGACCAGGTTAGATAACCGCACCTGCGAGTCCGCGTACAGTGCGGCTATGCCACCGGGGTGTGCACTGGTCAGGTCAAGGACGGGTTGAACCGCCCCGGCTGACTCATTCTTCACTTCGGTAACAAGCTCGGTGCGCCACTGTTCCACCTTTTCGGTGAACTCTTCCCGGCTCAAGGGGTCCCGGTCGCCCCCTGCTTCCGAACTGGTGGCCAAACCAGCGTCTGAACCGGGTGCCACTTCGCTGGCGCTTGCAGATCCTTCTGCCGGACCTCCTGCTGGGCCTTCTGCTGGGCCTGGTTCGGGCTCACTTGTTGAGGCCGTCTGCTTGCTGTTCGCGGGCTTCGGCTTATTTTGCCGCGAGAAAAGAGTGCGTACCACGCCCCCACATTATCGACACCAACGCTTAATTGGGTACTGGCTGGCCGACAAACCCTAACTTGCCCTTCGACTAGGATGTTTGTCACCCCAAAAACGGGTCCCTCGCCTAACAGGATTGGAGTCTCCATGCCCGATCAGAGCCCTGAGGGCCCGCCCCTCATTTTTGCTCACCGCGGTTTGAACCGTGTGGCACCTGAGAACACGTTGCCTGCTTTTGAGCGGGCCGCTGCAGCCGGTGTCACCTGGTTGGAGACGGACGTGACCCTACTTGCGGATGGGACTCCCGTGCTCTTGCACAACCCGACCGTGGATGAAACTACGGACGGGACCGGCCCCGCCCGCAATCTGACTTTGGGACAGGTGCAGCAGTTGGATGCAGGCGCGTGGTTTAGTCCCAATTTTGTGGGCACCCCACTACCAACCTTGCGTCAACTGGTTGATTTCCTGAACGAAAGTGGGATGAACGCGAACATAGAGTTGAAGGTGGCCGAGGACGATCCCGCCACAACACCCCGGGTTCTGGCTGAGGCAACCTTGCGGGAACTGGGACGGCTTGACCCGCGGCGGGAACTAATAATCTCTTCCTTTTCCGTACCTGCCTTGCAAGCCGCCCGGCAGGCAAACCCTGACCTGACCTTGGCTCTGTTATTGGACGAGGGCGAAGCCGCCGGCCCATGGCATCAGGATGCCGCAGACCTCAGGGCGAAATACATTCACGCAAACAATTCAGGTTTGACGCGGGGGGAAGTGCGCGCATTCACCGCCGCCGGTTACGGCGTCAGCGTATACACGGTGAACGACCCGCAGCGGGCCAGAGAGCTCCTGGACTGGGGCGTCACGGGGATTTTCACCGACACCGCAGACCAGTTCCTGGACCTGATGGACCCTTAGGAAACGAAAGTGCCCGCGAGACGATTCGAACGTCCGACCTACCGCTTAGGAGGCGGTTGCTCTATCCCCTGAGCTACGCGGGCGGGTAGCGCCGAAGCGCTTTAAACCAAGAAGCAGCCTAGCACTCAGCGGCGCTCCCACGACTGGGTGCGGCTGGGTGTTCGCTCACGATGCTTCGAGGGAACCGTCATTATGGGACAGGTGGAGTGGTTCAGAACCGTTTGCGATGTGGAACCGAGCAGCATGCCCGCGAACCCGCCGCGCCCCCGCGTTCCCACAACAACCAGGTCGACGGCACTAGAAAACTCGGTCAGCAGAGCGGAAGGACTGCCGTCCAAAGTGTGGCGAGACACCGGGTAGTCCCGCCCATCCAACGCCGAATCAATTGCGGTGTTCAGGCTCTGCTGAATGTCTTCCATCAGGCTGCGCCGGTCAACGGCGGTGGGCATCCAAGACATGGCACCCCCACCCGCAATAGGCACGGCCGTGACCACGGTTAGTTCAGCGCCCCAAATGATTGCCTCATCCACCGCTTTCCGCAGCGCGGTTGAAGCGACCTCTGACCCGTCGACCCCCACGACAATCCGTTCCACTGGAATGAAAGGTTTGCCGGACTTGTGTGGGGGAACCACGACCACGGGGCAGCGGGCGTGTGCGGGAACCGTGGAGGAAACACTGCCCAGCAACCGGTCCGCGAACCCACCGCGCCCGCGGGAACCCAGAACCAGCAGGTCAACGTCCTCGGATATTTCGCTGAGGACGGCTGCCGCATCCCCCACCTCAACCTGCGTCTTCACGGTGATGCCTTCGTCAGCCACCCTGGCGGCGGCCTCATCCACCACCCGCTCAGCGCCAAGGCGCAGAGCATTGTCATCCAGGACAGACAGCCCACCATCCAACGCGGCAGCGCTATAGGAAGCAACCGCGTAAGCACACACGATGCGCAGTTCCGCTCCCGTCTTCGCCGCCCTGGCGGCTGCCCACTCCACCGCCTTCAGGGATTCCTCTGAACCATCGACTCCCGCCACGATCTCTTGGGTCGGTGCCATTACAACTCCTTCTAGACTTTGACCATTCTGCTCTGGCCTGTCCGCCGGCGAACTGCTCGGCAGCAACTACCCCCATTGTGCCCTAAGTGGTGGCCGCCACAAGCCTTTGCCGCAAAATGGATGTCGAGCCTAGTTTCCGCCCTACGCTCTGTGCTGCAGGGGGATGCGGATTCTCGAAGCCCACCCCGCAGGCAAGCCCTTTCAGGCAACGAAAAACGCCGGGCCAAAAGGTTCCCGGCGTTTCACGCTCGCAGGCTCTGCGGAGCCGTCACAATGTTAGAAGCGGCGCACCGTCATCACGTTGAAGTAGGAAACAGAAGTCACTTCCACGCTTTTACCTGGGCGTGGGGAATGCAACATCTGACCATTACCGATGTAAATTCCTACGTGACCGCCCCCCGAGGCGACGATCAGGTCGCCCGGCTGAGCTTCACCCAGGGAGACGCCGCGTCCCGCCCCCGCCTGAGCGTAAGAGGTGCGCGGCAGGGAAATACCGTTTTGTCCGTACACGTAAGACGTGAACCCGGAGCAGTCAAACCCCGCCGGCGTAGTCCCCCCATACACGTAGGGTGTACCGATGTACTGGTATCCGGTGCCGACGACGCCGCCAGCCGTGGACGCGGGAGCGGCAGGAGCCACGTAGTCCGATTCGGACGTGGACTCGGGTGCAACCGTCGCACCCCGTGCGGGTGTCGCTTCGGCTGCGGGGGACGCCTCAGGCTCCGGCTCTGGTTCGGGCTCCGGTGCGGGCGGCTCCACAGCCCGGGCCTTGACCGTGTCGCCCGGATCCCAGGCCACATCCAAAGAGACCAGGGTTGCCGTGTTGGCGGACTCCAGGTTCTCCACAAAATCGTTGGAGG
>CAYFVT010000038.1:0-6245 GCA_964346705.1 uncultured Actinomyces sp.
GTAGAAGACAACGATCGGGATGATGGCCAAAACCAGCACGCCCATCATTGCGCCCATGTCCACTGAACCGTAGCCCCCACGCAGACTTTGGACTGCGATGGGAATTGTCTTGTACTTCTTTAAGTTCAGCGTCAGGTAGGGGAGCAGGTAGTCGTTCCACAGCCACATGACTTCAAGGATCGCAACGGTCACAACGGCTGGTTTCAGGACTGGCAGAACCACTGAGAAGAAGGTGCGCAGGGGGCCACAGCCGTCGATTAGCGCGGCCTCCTCCAGTTCTATCGGTACGCCCTTCACGAATCCCGTAAAGATGAATACTGCCAGCCCGGCCCCGAAGCCCGTATAAATGATCCAAAGTCCCCAAGGGGTGGATAAGCCCATTCGGTCAGCAACCCACGACAGGGTAAACATGACCATCTGGAACGGGACTATCAGGCTGAAAATGAACGCAAAATACATGGCTTTCGCGTACTTGTTGTTCACGCGCACAACCCAGTAGGCGGTCATTGAGGTCAGCAGAATAATCCAGAACGCTGCGCCGACCGTTATAACTAGCGACCAGCCGAAGGACGCAAAGAAGTCTGAGCGTTTGACCCCCAACTGATAGTTGCCAAGGCCCACCCAGGATGTTGCGTCGGGCAGGCTGAAGGGTGCCCGCGAAATGTACTGTTTCCGTTTGAACGAGTTGATCAGGACCAGAAACAGGGGGTACATGTATGCAACGGAAAGGATCGTGAAGAACACGGTCCAGCCCATCAGCCCATGTTTTTTCTCGCTGCTTTTGTTAGTTTGCACTTTTGGTTTCACGCCTCTAGCTCACCTGCTCCTTCGAGCGCGCGTACCAGTTCTGGAGTAGGACGACTGCGGCCACCAGAATCAGGAAGACGACAGCCTTGGCTTGCCCCACGCCCTCAAAACCGGGTCGCCCATAGAACGTGTTGTAAATGTTCAACGCCAGCAGTTCGGAGGTTCGGGCGGGTGCCCCGTTTGTCAGCGCCAGGTTCTGGTCGAACATCTTGAAGCCGCCACTGAGCGTTAGGAATGTGCATACCGTGATGGAAGGCATGACCAACGGCAGGATGACGCTCCGCAGCGTTTGCCCCGCGCTGGCCCCGTCGACTTGCGCCGCTTCAAGCACGTCGCCTGGGATTGACTGCAGACCGGCGATGTAAATTACCATCATGTAGCCAATCTGTTGCCAGGACGTAACAATGATCAGGCCCCAGAAGGCGTAGGTTCCGCTGTAAACAACGTTTTTACCTATCGGCTCCAGGATTCCGTTGAGCAGCAGCAGCCAAATGTAGCCCAAGATGATGCCGCCAATAAGGTTAGGCATGAAAAATGTGGAGCGGAAAATATTACGGCCACGCAGCGACTTCACCAGCATGTACGCCAAGAAGAACGCTGCAACATTCACTATGACCGTAAGCACGATAGCGAAAAGCGCTGTGTACCAGAACGCGTGCCGGAAGATGGGGTCCGTGAACGCTTCCGTGTAATTCGATAACCCGACCCACTTGGAGTCCGTGATAATCGTGAACTTGGTGAAAGACAAGTACAGGCCCATGACGAACGGAACAACAAACCCGATCATGAACGCGATCAGGGTCGGCCCCGTAAAGAACCAACCCCACTTCTTCAAATCTTTATTCATAAGAAGTCCTAGCGGGGACTGGTCCAAGACCAAATGGTTTGACCCAGCCCCCGCTGAAACTGGTTATTCTTCGTCGTCCGTTTGCGCTGAAACGACTTCTACTTCCTTCGCCCAGCCGTCGACGTAAGCGGTTTCTACGTCAGACCATTCGCCGGTGCCCTGGGAGTAGGCCAGCAGGGCTTGACCCACGCCGTCTTTCCACTCATCTGAAGGCATCAGCGTGAAGTACCAGGAGACAGGGGTCTTGCCCTGGTCGAAGTACTCGCCGTCAGCAAGGACCAGCGGGTTGGTGGACTCGTAGCCTTCGAAGGTGTCGAAGGGGGTCACGAAGCCCATCTCGTTGGTCAGTGAATCGCGGCCGGTGTCAGAGGTAATGACCCATTCCAAGAAGTCTTCCGATGCCTTCTGGTCGGCTTCAGACACCTTGTTGTTGACGACAAGGAAGTTCTCGCTACCAGTGGTCAGGCCCTGGTTCTCTTCGCCCTCGGCCCCAATGTAAATGGGCAGCATGCCCAGGTCCTCATCCGCCATGCCTGCCTCGGAAAGGTCTCCGTAGGCCCAGGTGCCGTTCTGAAGGAAGACAGCTTCACCCAGCGCGAACTCGGCAGTCGCATCTTCCATTGTCTTGCTGGCCAGGGTGGAAGGATCAACAGTCGAGTTGTTGATGTACAGGTCGAAAATGTCCTTGTACTGCGGCATGAACGTGCCCTCAATGGTGGCGGGCTGCCCGTCCAGGTCGACGTCCTTCAGCTCGTAGTAGAGGGGCATGTTCGCCAGGTGGGTTTTGAAACGCCAGTCTGACGAGGCGTCAAAGCCGGCGGAGGTGAAAGCGCCCTTAACACCGAGTTCATCCTTGTCCTTCTGGATGCCCTCAGCGACCTCTTTCAGCGTGGCGAAGTTGTTGATCTCGTCCGCTGACTTAACTGCAGCGTTCGGCAGGGCCATGTACTCGTCTAGCAGCGCCTTGTTGTAGATCAGGCCGTACGTCTCGATCACGTAGGGCACGCCGTACACGTAGTCCCCGTCCGGGCTGGTGAGCGCCATGTCCTTGTCTTTAAGGTGCTCGTAAAGGGCAGTGTCTTTCAGGTTCGCTGCGTAGTCTTTCCACGTTGCGATGCCCACCGGCCCGTTCACCTGGAAGATTGTTGGCGGCTCTGACTTGGCCATCTCCGACTTCAACGTGGTGTCGTACGTGCCCGACGCTGCCGTTTCGATTACGACAGGAACACCACTTTCGTCCTCGTAAGCCTTGCCAAGGTCTGCCCAAGCATCTGCCTGCTCCGGCTTGAAGTTCAGGAAGTAAACCTGTCCTTCACCGCCGGCCTCGCCACTTTGACCGCCCTTGTCATCGTCAGAAGAGCTGCAGGCCGCAACCGACAGCGCTAGGGCGCCGACAGCCACGCCGGCTAAAATGCGTTTCTTCATTTAAGTACTTTCCCCCTTCGAAGGAAACACGGACACATCGAATGCTGTGTCGAAAAAGGGAGGCGGTGTCTCAACCGCCTCGTTTGCGCTTACCAGGCTATCGTGTTTCGTACGCCATTTTTTCCTTGCCTGGTCACAGTTGGGCTACGAAGAAACTTCCGCCGACGACGTCCAGGGGCTTACGGCAGCATTCAGCAGCGGGGTCACGGCGTAAGCGGCGATCCCGAAACCCCCAAATAGCGGAAGCCACATAAGTGCAGGAAGGTAAACCGCCGTCGCGTAGAAGATTCCGAGCAGTGCAACGTTCGTCATCAGCACCCCCGCCGAGTACGGCAGCCTCAGTAAAGGTATGACAAACGCGTTCTTAAACGTGCCGAGGACGGTGTTGTCAAACCGCGCCTGCAGGTAGAAAAAGAATGGGAAGACCAGCAGGAAAAGAAGACCCACTAGGGTTTTGACGAAGGCGGCCTCCCTTAAAGGGAGCAGCAGCCAAGGAAGTGTGGTCGCGACCAGTAGCGGCAGGGCCAGCGCCCAGACCCCGGTCGCCTTCAGGAAGTTCGACCGGAACGATGCCCAAAACGTTCGGACAGGGCCGCCCCCCTGTTCGTCGTGAAGCTTCCACGCAGTGTCGTAGAGGGCGACCAAGGCCGCGCCCATCGTCACCACGGGCAAGCTGAACACTAGAAACAAAATGTTGAGGACGATCAGGTCGCCTAGGCGTGCCACGCCCTCCCAAAACGGGGCCCGAAAGTCAAAGATCTGCGCAAACATTTGGTGCCGTCCTTCCAGCCGGGGAGTCTGGGTTGCCGTGAGGATAACCGCTAATGAACCTGGCACCGCAACGATGCTCGTCGTAACTCAGGGCGCCCCCCAGCGTTCAGCGGCGCCGCCCAGTTCCGCCCCCATATCATCCAGGAAGCGAATGACGGTGCGGCGTTCCTCCGGGCTGAGCCGTGCCGCTGCGTTAAAGCGTTGCGCCTGTGCGTGACCGACGGTAGCCATCGCGGCATCATGGGTTTCCTGGGTGATCGTGATGGCCAGCGCACGCCGGTCAGTCGGGTGAGGGGAGCGCACAATGTGTCCGCCCGCCTCAAGGCGGTCCAGCAGTTTGGTGGTGGACGCGGTGGAAATGCCGAGGTGTGCGGCGATCGCGCTTGGTGTCGCCACGGCGTTGGTGTTGCGCGAGACTATTAGATAGTGCAGAGCCCGCATGTCGGTCGGACCCAGTTTCATGTACCGCTGCGACGCTTCCGAGAGTGCTTTTTCTGCCGTACGGAATCGGGCTAGCGCCTGCATGACCGCGTGGATTTCTTGGCGTTCCTCAGGCGTGGTTGTCGAGCGGTCGACGAGGGCGGACGCGGGGTCGTTCGTGTCGACGTCGTAAAGGCGCGTTGCGACGGTGTCGGCGCTTTGTTCATTGCTCGGCATCTGGTCATTCTATCTTGCGGAAAGCCTTTCGCCATGCGTAGTGTTAGCCAAGCTAGCAAAGTGGGGGCCGGTGCTCGAGGAGAATAATGGTCATTAAGCAAGGCGCAACAGGCAAAGCCGGATGGTTGAGGGTCGCAGTCCCAACCATTTTGGTTCTTATCTGGTTGACAGCGGCAGGCATTGGCGGACCCTACTTCGGGAGGGTGTCCGAGGTAACTTCGAACGATCAGACTACCTACCTGCCTGAATCTGCAGACGCAACTCAAGTGCAGGCGCTACTGGGGGACTTCAGGGATAGCGACTCAATTCCCGCGATAGTTGTGTTTACCTCCGACGAGCCGCTGACGGAAACGCAAATGGCGTCGCTGAACGCGGCGGTGGGTCGTCTCAGCGAAATCCCCGGGGTGGATTCGGAAGTGTCGCCTCTGATTCCCTCCGAGGACGGCATGGCAGCTCAAGCGTTTGTCCCCATCTCGTCGCAGGCGGATGTGGGGGACGTGGTTGAAGAGGTCGGCGATAGGCTCCGCACCACGGACGCCGGGCCTGTGGAGGTCTTCGTCACCGGGCCAGCCGGCCAGGCAGCTGACCTGATGGACGCGTTCGCCGGAATCGACGGACTGCTACTCGGGGTCGCTGTGTTGGCCGTTTTCATCATCTTGATCCTGGTGTACAAGTCACTCCTGCTCCCAATCGCAGTCCTATCGACCAGCCTGTTCGCGCTGTCGGCAGCCCTGCTCGCCGTTTGGTGGCTTGCCAAGGCAGAAATTCTGCTCCTAAGCGGGCAGACTCAAGGCATTCTTTTCATCCTTGTCATAGGTGCGGCAACGGACTACTCGTTACTGTACGTGGCCCGGTATCGCGCTGAACTGCGCGTTCGCAAGGACAAGTGGGCCGCAACGCACGCAGCGCTAAAAGGTGCGGTTGAGCCAATCCTAGCTTCCGGTGGCACGGTAATTGCCGGACTGATGACCCTGCTACTTTCTGACTTGAAGTCAAACAGCACGCTGGGACCGGTGGCGTCGGTGGGGATCCTCTTCGCCATGGCCTCCGCGCTGACCCTACTTCCCGCCATTCTGTTCGCACTTGGGCGAGCCGCGTTTTGGCCCAGGCCACCGAAGTATGAGCCGGAAGTGGTGGCAGCCGAACAGGGCTTACCGAGCAGGGGCGTCTGGAACAAAGTTGCTGCCCTAATCAAGCGCCGTCCCCGCGCAATTTGGGTCACAACATCCGCACTGCTGCTGGTGGGAATCTTGGGGGTCACCCAGTTGGACGCGGTTGGGGTGCCACAATCGGATCTCGTCCTGGGCGAATCACAGGCGCGTGATGGGCAGGTGGCGCTTGGTGAGCACTTCCCGGGTGGCTCCGGCTCTCCCGCTCAGGTTGTCGTTGACACTGAAGAAATGGATCAGGCGGTTACGACGCTTCTTGCAAGCGACGGTGTTGTCAGTGTTTCCGTTACCAGTGAGGACGTGCCCGGAGGGTCCGCACCCATAACGGAAGACGGGATCAGGGCGTTCGGGCCCCCGGATGCCCCAGCGCCCGAACCGACCGTGGCTGATGGGCGCGTGCTGTTGCAGGCCACGCTGAACGATGCCGCGGATTCACAAGCCGCTGCAGACACGGTCCTTGAACTGCGCGACAAGTTCCAAACGGCTGCACCAACGGCGCTAGTGGGTGGGGTAACCGCAACCGCTGTGGACACTAACCAGGCCTCCATTCATGACCGCAACTTGATCAT
>CAYFVT010000038.1:6345-7882 GCA_964346705.1 uncultured Actinomyces sp.
CATTACGGGACCCGGCCGGGCATCCTGCGCGGGCTGATAATTACCGGGGGAGTGATCACTTCGGCGGGTCTTGTTCTGGCGGCAACGTTTGCCGCCCTAGCCGTGATCCCCATTCTGTTCTTGGCGCAACTGGCGTTCATCGTGAGCTTCGGGGTCCTGCTTGACACCTTCGTGGTTCGCTCACTGCTGGTTCCCGCCTTGTCGTACGACATTGGGAAAACCATCTGGTGGCCATCGAAACTAGCTAGGAACGTGGAGTGATCCCTGGTTCGCTAGTGAGGTCCGGAACACGCGCGTTTCCCCAGCTCAGGGGGGACTGAGTGCGAACGCCGCGCCGCAAACCATGGTGACTGACTACGGGTTGGCGCTAGGCTAGGGTTTGACTCTGACTTGTTCTGATTTTGAAGAAACGACCTCACAAGAAAGACCAAAATGGCCACGAATGAAGAAACACCGAAGCGCGTTTTAGTTGCGGAAGACGAAACGCTGATCCGTCTTGACATTGTTGAAACGCTGACGGAAGCGGGATATGAGGTCGTGGGCGAAGCGAACGACGGGGTTCAGGCCGTGGAACTCGCTTTGGATCTGGAACCGGACCTGTGCGTGCTGGACGTTAAAATGCCGAAGCAGGACGGGATCACGGCGGCTGAAGAGATCCGCAAGGAACTGCCCTGCGCCATTGTTATGCTGACCGCATTCTCCCAGGCGGAACTTGTGGAACGCGCGGTAGAGGCGGGGGCCATGGCCTACGTGGTCAAGCCCTTCAGCCCGGCCGACTTGATTCCAGCCGTAGAGATTGCCTTGTCGCGTCAGGCTCAGATTGAGTCCCTCGAAGCCGATGTGGCCGACTTAGCCGAAAGGTTTGAGACCCGAAAGCGGGTTGACCGGGCCAAGGCTCTGCTCATCGCGAAGATGGAAATGACTGAGCCAGAAGCGTTCCGTTGGATCCAGAAAACATCCATGGACAGGCGGCTTTCTATGCGTGAGGTCGCGGACGCCGTTATTGACCAGGTTCCCACCGACTAGGTGGACCCGGAGACGTCCCCCGGCTGGGGGCGTGCCCGATCCCAGCAGATCTATCCGCGTGGGGTGACAATTAAATTTGTCACCTGTGCGGACGCCACCAGCCCGTCGTCCTGGTCATGGACCTCGACTCGGTGCACTGTGCGGGTGCGCCCAAGGTGCAACGCGGTTGCGGTGGCGGTGACGGTCCCTTCGGACACGGACCGCAAATGACTGATGTTCAGCTCGGTTCCCACCGCCACCAGCTTCGGGTCTAGCTGCCTTGCGTGGGCCAGGGCGGCAAGGGAACCCGCGGTTTCACACAGTGCTGCGGTCCCCCCTCCGTGAAGTAACCCCACCAGTTGTCGATTGCCCGTGACGGGCATGGTCAGCACCGTGCGCTGGGCCGCGACTTCTAAAGTTGAGATTTGAAGGCGGTCGCACAGTTCGACCCCGTGGCTGGTCAGGGGGATTTGTTCCATGCCAGCAGCCTAGCCGCCCCTGCCCAGACGAAGGTGGGAGCCGATCCGTTGGG
>CAYFVT010000038.1:7982-12258 GCA_964346705.1 uncultured Actinomyces sp.
GCCGATCCGTTGGGGAGCAGGCCTGTTCCTAGGAAGGGCTCGTTCTTGACGGACGGCTGCTTTAGGCTGGGGGAGTGAAAGAAAAGTTTTTACTCATTGACGGCCACTCTATGGCGTTCCGCGCTTTCTACGCTCTGCCTGCGCACAGCTTCACGGCGGGCGGGGGGCAGCACACGAACGCGGTCTACGGTTTCTTCCTGATGCTGGCGAAGATGCTGGAAACGGACAAGCCCACCCACATCGCGGTGGCGTTTGACCCGCCAGGTGACACCTTCCGGATGGAAACGTTCCCTGAATATAAGGCGACGCGTTCGGCCTCACCGCCCGAATTCGAGGGCCAAGTAGAGCTTATTGGCGCTGTCCTGCAGGCACTTGGGGTGCCATCGGTGACGATTGAGAACTTTGAGGCGGACGACGTTCTGGCCACGCTTGCAACACAGGGCGCCAAGGACGGTTACGACGTCCTAGTTGCGTCGGGGGATCGGGACACGTTCCAGTTGGTCAGTTCGGACGTCACGGTGTTGTACCCGGGGCGCTCAACTTCGGACCTGCGCTACATGACGCCCCAGGCGGTGCAGGACCAGTACGGTGTCCCACCGCGGCAGTATCCGGAGATTGCCGCGCTGGTGGGCGAAACGTCGGACAATCTGCCTGGCGTCCCGGGGGTTGGACCGAAGACAGCGGCCCAATGGTTGGTGAAGTGGGACGGTCTGGAAAATCTGTTGCAGAACGCCGGAAAAATTGGGGGCAAACGGGGGCAGTCCCTGCAGGACTCAATTGAAATGGTGCGGCTGAATCGGGTTGTGAATCAGCTAGTTACGGACATGGATCTGCCGCTGGCCCCGGAACAGTGCGTGCCGGAGGCTCCGCACCGCGATGAGCTGGACTCACTCTTTGACACTCTTGAATTCACTGGACTGCGCACGCGGCTTTACCAGGCCATGGCCCCCTTGTGGCAGGCTGATGGCGGAATGGTGGACGCGCCGGAGGCGGCGGCGGAAGAGGGCGGGGAGGCAGAGGGCGCAGTCCCAGCAACCGCGCCAACCCTCGTGGTGACGTCAGGCACCGACGTGCAGCAGCTGCTGCAAGCGTTCGCAGGTGAGGACGTGGCCGTTTGGGGCGCGGGACGGCTCGCGGCCACCCAGCCGGACCTGCAGGCATTGGCGATTGCGGGCAGGGAACAGACCGTCGTCTTCGACACGGCGGAACTAGATGAACAGGCCGAGGGCGGGCTCAGCAACTTCCTGGCGACCCACCCTGCAATGGTGGTGCACGGCGGGAAAGCTCTGATGCACGGGATTGCCTCCCGCGGTTGGACGCTGGCTGACCCCCAATTCGACACGGAGTTGGCCGCCTACTTGGTGAAGCCGGATCAGCGGCGCTACACGCTGGAACTGGTTGCGCAGCAATACCTACCGGACGCGCCGCACGACGTGGCGGCGTCAGCCGGGAAAGACGATGGTGCAATCTTCGGTCTGGACTTCATGGACGGCGCACAGACCGGGGAGGTCACACCAGAACAGGAAGCCTTGGCGAACCAGGCCCGCACGGTGCTGAGGCTCCGTGCCCCCTTGGATGCGGCACTGGCCCAGCAGAATGGTCTTCCGCTGCTCCAGGACGTCGAGCAGCCGGTAGCCCTCACGCTCTACGGCCTGGAGTCCCTCGGCATCGCGATCGATGTGCCCAAACTGCAGGAGCTACGCAACGAGTTCTCTGCGGCAGCCAAGGAGGCCGCAGATGATGCTTACGCGGCGATTGGGCATGAGGTTAACCTGGGCAGCCCAAAGCAGCTTCAGGTCGTCCTCTTCGAAGAGCTGGACATGCCGAAGACAAGGAAGACGAAAACCGGTTGGACGACTGATGCGGAGGCCCTGGCGGATCTCTACGTGAAGACCGAGCACCCGTTCCTGGAAGCACTGTTGCGCCACCGGGATACAACCAAGCTTCTGCAGATGGTTGATGGGCTGCTGGCGGAAGTTCAGCCCGACGGGCGGATTCACACCACCTTCCACCAGACTGTGGCGGCCACGGGGCGTCTGGCGTCGTCCGACCCGAACCTGCAGAACATCCCGGTCAGGACGGAAGCTGGCCTGCGGATCAGGGAAGCCTTCGTGGCCGGTGAGGGTTTCGAATCCTTGATGAGTGTTGATTACTCTCAGATTGAAATGCGCATCATGGCTCACCTGTCGGAAGATGCTGACCTGATTGCTGCGTTCAACTCGGGGGAGGACCTGCACAAGACCATGGCCGCCCAAATCTTCGACGTCCCTGTTTCGGAGGTCACTTCCGAGTTGCGTAGCCGCATCAAAGCAACCTCCTACGGCCTGGCATATGGGCTGAGCCCATTCGGTTTATCCAAACAGCTAGGCGTATCGGTGGAAGAGGCGCGCCACCTGCACGACCAGTACTTTGAACGCTTCGGCGGTATCGGACGGTATTTGGCAGAGGTAGTTGAAGAGGCGCGCCAGATTGGCTACACAGAGACGATGCTGGGCCGGCGCCGTTACTTCCCAGAACTGGAGTCGTCAGTGCGTCGGGTGCGTGAGATGGCTGAACGCGGTGCCTTAAACGCTCCCATCCAGGGTAGTGCTGCTGACATCATCAAGGTCGCCATGATCAAAGTTGCTGACGTTCTAGAGTCAGAGGGCCTGAAGTCGCGCATGCTACTGCAGGTTCATGATGAGTTGGTCTTGGAAATCGCGCCCGGTGAAGAAGAGCGAGTCGCCGCGGTCGTCAGGGTTGCTATGGGAACTTCGGTGGACTTGTCGGTGCCGCTGGACGTCGCCGTCGGTGTTGGTCCGTCATGGCGGGCAGCAGCTCATTAGCCTTTCCGTGGCGCCAGCCAGGTTCTGTGGGGGCGGCCACAAAAGGACCGCCGCGCCCACAAAAGTGTGTGCAAACCGTAACAACTGTCACGGGCGCGGTGGGGTCCGCGCTGCTAAACTGGCGCAAGTGGCTAAGGGGTGAGCTGTGCGCTAATCCCGACCAAGCTCACTGTGTCCAATTGAATATAATCTGTCCGTTTCGGAGTAAACAACTACATGACCAATCCCGCTACGCCGGCTACTGACACCACACCGCAGGTGGCTGTCAACGACATCGGCTCTGAGCAAGACCTACTGGCCGCCATCGACGAAACCATCAAATACTTCAAAGATGGTGACTTGGTGGAAGGCACTGTAGTCAAGGTGGACCGCGATGAGGTCCTTCTTGACATCGGCTATAAAACTGAGGGCGTTATTCTCGCCCGTGAACTTTCCATCAAACACGACGTTGACCCGGATGAGGTCGTGTCGGTGGGCGATGAGATCGAAGCGCTCGTCCTGCAGAAGGAAGACAAGGAAGGGCGCCTCCTCCTTTCGAAGAAGCGGGCCCAGTACGAACGGGCATGGGGCGAAATTGAACGCATCAAGGAAGCCGATGGGGTTGTCTCCGGAACGGTCATTGAGGTTGTCAAGGGCGGCCTGATCGTTGACATTGGGTTGCGTGGCTTCTTGCCGGCTTCCCTGGTGGAGATGCGCCGCGTCCGTGAACTTGGCCCCTACATTGGCCGTGAGTTGGATGCGAAGATCATTGAGCTGGACAAGAACCGCAACAACGTTGTTCTTTCCCGCCGTGCTTGGCTGGAGCAGAGCCAGTCTGAGGTTCGCTCTAACTTCCTGAACACTTTGCAGAAGGGTCAAGTCCGCCGTGGCACGATCTCCTCGATCGTCAACTTCGGTGCGTTCGTGGATCTGGGTGGCGTTGACGGCCTGGTTCACGTTTCTGAACTGTCCTGGAAGCACATCGATCACCCGTCTGAGGTTGTCGAGGTCGGCCAGCCGGTGGAGGTTGAGGTCCTGGATGTCGACATGGATCGCGAACGTGTTTCCCTGTCGCTGAAGGCCACGCAGGAAGACCCGTGGCAGACGTTTGCCCGCGTGCACGCGATCGGCCAGGTTGTGCCCGGCCAGGTCACCAAGCTGGTGCCCTTCGGTGCGTTTGTCCGCGTGGAAGATGGCATCGAAGGCTTGGTGCACATATCCGAGTTGGCTCAGCGCCACGTGGAAATGCCGGAGCAGGTTGTGAAGGTTGGCCAGGACGCGTTCGTCAAGGTCATTGACATCGACTTGGACCGTCGCCGCATCTCGCTGTCGTTGAAGCAGGCGAATGAGGGCGTGGACCCCAGTTCGGACGACTTCGATCCGTCGCTGTACGGGATGGCCGCCGAGTACGACGAAAACGGCAACTACAAGTACCCCGAAGGTTTCGACCCGGAAAGCCAGGAATGGATGGA
>CAYFVT010000039.1:0-8587 GCA_964346705.1 uncultured Actinomyces sp.
CTTGTAGCGGCGAAGATACTGCACACCATGTGCGGGAAACTAGCACACCCCCGCAAACCCTGTTTCTTGATTGGGTAAAACAAAACACTAATAGAGTGTAAACAACACGCTATGTGGGCCCCTGATGGGTTAGGACAACAACCTTGTCCCAACCTGTTGGGGGCCCACACGCATTTAACCACCACACAGCACAAGGGTGCGCTTAAGGTGAGCGGTGCGGCGGCCGAAGCGTGGTGCCCCCTTCGGGGTTACACTTGGTGGCATGCCCGGGCAGCGACCCGGGTTGTCCCGAAGGGCCTTCGATTAGCTTCAGGCCCGCAAGGGTTTCACTACTCAAAGATGAAAGGGGACCCAGATGGAAGAGTGGACCCAAACCCTAAGCCCCGGCACGCTGCTCGGCATCGCGGTTGCGGCAATCGCGTTGATCCTGGTGCTCATTATCCAGTTCAAGCTCCACGCGTTCCTCACACTGGTGGTCGTATCCGCACTGACTGCCCTGGTTGCCGGCATCCCGATTGCCGAAATACCGGGAGTGATGATTGGGGACTTTGGAGGCACGCTTGGAAGCGTGGCCTTACTGGTTGCCCTTGGTGCGATGCTTGGGCGCCTGATAGACGCGTCGGGCGGGGCTAGAGCCCTGGCAGACAAGTTGATCGACATGGTTGGGAAAGAGAAGGCGCCCCTAGCTCTGGGTGCGGCCTCCCTGCTCTTAGGATTCCCTGTCTTCTTCGATGCGGGCCTGATCATGATGTTGCCAATCGTTTTCGCGGTCGCACGCCACGTGTCCAAAAAGTCCGTCCTGTACTTTGTGTTCCCTGTTGCCGGCGCATTCTCCGTAATGCACGTCTTCGTTCCCCCTCACCCGGGGCCCGTTGCTGCCGCGGAACTGTTCGGAGCCAACATGGGACTGGTGCTGCTGCTGGGCCTAGTCGCTGCAATCCCCACCTGGTACCTGACCGGCTACCTGTGGGGGCTTTTTGTTGGCAAGCGCTTCTACATCCCAGTTCCAAGCCTGTTTGGGGGCGAGGACGAGGAACAGCCGAACAACCCGCCCAGCGTAGGGACCGTCGTGTTCCTGCTGCTGCTACCCATGTTCCTCATCTTCCTGAACACCGGACTTTCCACGCTGGCGTCCATGGGGGTTGTTGATGAGTCCGCTTGGTACGTTGAAATCGGCCAGTTCCTTGGAACCTCCTCCATCGCACTTCTAATCACCGTGCTGGTGGCGCTGGTGCTTCTGGGCACGCGGCGGGGCGAGAAGGGAACGGTCCTGGAGAAACTGGTCGACTCCGCCCTTGGCCCCATCTCATCGGTCGTTCTGATCACAGGTGCCGGTGGAATGTTCGGTGGTGTCTTGCGTGCGTCCGGTATCGGTCAAGCGGTGTCCGACCTGCTCTCCGGAATGGGGATTCCCATCATCATCGCGGTCTACCTGCTGGCGGTCGCCCTGCGGTTAGCACAGGGGTCCGCAACGGTCGCCCTGGTCACCGCCTCTGGCCTCATGGCACCCGCCGTCGCTGCGGGTGGCTTCAACGGGTTGCAGATCGCGGCCATCACGCTGTCCGCTGCGGCCGGTTCCGTGTTTGCTTCCATGGTGAACGACTCTGGTTTCTGGCTGGTTGGGCGCCTCACCGGCATGGATGTTGCCACCACGCTGAAGACGTGGACCGTGCAGCAGGCCATCCAGTCAGTGATGGGCTTCGGCATTGTTGCCGTCGTCTACATGCTGGCCTCAATAGGCGGCTAGCTTCAGCCCAGTTTGTGGGGGACAGCCACGCGCTGCCCCCCACAAACGCGCAGTCCCCTACCGGAAGGACACCAAAACTTTTCCAGAGCCTTCCGCGTCCCGGGCTATCTGGAACGCCTCAACCACTTCGCTGACATCAAATTCGTGGGTGATGACCTGTCCCAATACTGGGTTTTCGGCAAGCATCTCCACCGCCCGGTCGACCTCGTCCTTGAAACGGAACGAAGAACGGTACGTCACCTCTTTACTGACAAACGGCGCCAAGTTCACCCCGATCGGCTGGTTCGGCACCATTCCCACCTGAACGACCGTGCCAGCCCCGCGCACAACCTCAAACGCCGCGGAAATTGCTTGAGGCGCCCCGGAACATTCGAAGACAACGTCGAATTCCCCAGCGGGAAGCGCATCATGAGTGGGATCCAACGCCGCCTGGACCCCCAAGGTTAGGGCCCGCCGGCGTGCCCCCTCCGCTGGTTCACTGACCACCACCTGGGTTGCCCCTTCTATCAGCGCAGCCCCCGCTACCAGCAGCCCGATTGGGCCAGCCCCAGAAACGAAGACCCTTTGCTCCGTGACCCCGCCAGCCTGGTTCAGTGCGTGCAGGGCAACCCCAAGAGGTTCAGCCAGGGCAGCAAGGCGCGTGGGAAGCCCGTCCGGCAGCGCCCGCACCATGTTTAAATCCACGATCAGGTGGTCCGCCATGGCACCTTGCGTGTGCGGCCACGTGGACGCGCTACCCAGGTAGGAGCCGCCCTTCCACAGGTGCGGATGCTCAGGGTGGGTCGGGTCTTCCGCCCCGAAGCGGGCCGGGTGGATGGTGACTGGTGTTCCCGGTTGCCACGTCCCGCTGGGATCAAAGTCAATGGTTCCTGCCATCTCATGGCCCGGTGTCAGGGGTTCCCGCACGACGAATGCACCGTTCGCCCCGTCAAAGTAGTAGTGCAAATCCGAGCCGCAGACACCCACGTAGTCAACTTTGAGTCTCACCTGCCCCTCCTGCGGTTCGGGTAGGGGCGTATCTTCCACGCGCATGTCTTCAGCACCGTCAATGAACACGGTTCTCATGTTTGTCTCCTAAATCGATCCGGGCGGCCTAAACGACGGCAGTCATCCCGCCGTCCACGAAAATGTTTTGCCCCGACACAAAGGAGGAAGCATCGCTGGTCAGGAACAACAATGCGCCTGACAGTTCAGAGAAGTCCCCCCACCGTGCGGCGGGGGTGCGGGCCTCAAGCCATGCGGTGAACTGCTTGTCCTCCACCAGATCCCGGTTCATTTCCGTCGCGAAATATCCGGGGGACAACGCGTTCACCTGAATGTCATAGCGGGCCAGGTCCGCCGCCATACCTTTAGTCAGCATTGCTAGCCCACCTTTGGAAGCCGAATAGGGGGCTATCGTTTGGCGGGCGAGGGCGGACTGCACTGACCCGATGTTCACAATTTTGCCGCCCCCGCGCTCTATCATTCCTGGAACCATGAAGCGGGTGACGTAGAAAGCGGAACTCAGGTTCGTTGCCACGACCGCATCCCAGTCTTCCACGGAGAACTCTCCGAATGGGGCGCGCCGCTGCAGGCCAGCATTGTTGACCAGAATGTCGGGCACCCCGACCTCAGCGATAATCTGCTGCACGCCTGTTTGCGTGGCGTCGGCGTCCGTCACGTCGAAACTGTAGAAGTACGCTTTGGCGGCCGTTGTCGCCCGGATTTCTTCGAGGACGGCTTGGCCGGCGGCCTGGTCGCGTCCGTGCAAGATCACGTCCGCGCCCGCCTTGGCCAAGGTCAAGGCCAAAGCCCGGCCTAAACCGCGGGTAGAACCGGTGACGAAAGCCAGTTTGCCTTGCAGACCGAAAAGTTCTGTCACGTAGTCACTGGTGGTGGGGGTGGTCATAGCGCCGCCTAACAGTTGGGGAAACAGGTCACATCCTGCATGTTACTGGCCCTTCCTGGGGGGTCCCGACATGCTGGGCGGAGGGCCGTCTTCCAGCCGTTTGTGTCGCCTGTCCGTGTTAGTGTTTAAGACCTACGTCACGCATCGCAGCGTTTGCTCTGAGGAGTTTGCATGAACCAGACTGACCCAAAGTTTGCACCTACTGAGTCGCCGGAGTGCGTTGTGGGGGTGGTCGGGTTAGGTGTTATGGGGGCAAACCTGGCCCGCAACCTAGCTGCAAACTTGAGCCAGCCGGTTGCCGTGTACGACCTGAACCCGGATAGCGGTCCGGCTTTGACCGCGAACTTCCCGGACTTGCCGCTGCGATCCTTTCCGGAATTGGGGGAATTTGTTGCTTCCCTGACTACGCCGCGCGTCATCATGCTGATGGTGCCCGCGGGGGCCCCGGTTGATGCGGTCATGGATTCGCTGGCGCCCCACCTGCAGGCGGGGGACATAGTGATTGATGGTGGGAACTCCCATTACCCGGATACGCAGGTGCGCGTCCAAAAGTGGGCGCGGGAAGGAATCCGTTTCCTGGGTATGGGGGTTTCGGGTGGGGAACGGGGCGCGTTGCTTGGCCCCGCCCTGATGCCGGGGGGTGACCCCGGGGTGTGGCAGGTTATCCAACCGTTGTTTGAGCCAATTGCTGCGAGGACTGAGGACGGGGCGCCCGCGGTGGCACTAGTCGGGTCGGGGGCTTCCGGCCACTTCACAAAGATGGTGCACAACGGTATTGAATACGGGGACCTGCAGTTGCTGGCTGAAACGTACAGTCTGCTTCGCGCCCGGGGAATGACCGTTTCCGAAGTGGCGGACACTTTCCAGCAGTGGAACACGGGCCAGCACCAGTCATACCTGTTGGATGCCATTGCGGGCGTGCTGCGCCAAGAAGACTCTTTGGGGGACGGCTTCCTGGTTGAGGTCGTTTCGGACGCTGCTAAGGGCAAAGGGACCGGGGCTTGGACAGTTATTGCGGGCGCTGAACTGGGTGTCTCCGTGTCGATCATTGCGGAAGCTTTCTTTGCCCGTAGTGCATCTTCCGCCCGGGCGCAGCGCTCCGCGTGGAGGGGCGCCGCGCCTCTGGCTGGGGCGACCGCAAACATCCCTGTCGACACGGTACGGGACGCTTACTTGACGGCGCGGCTGGCCGCTTACCAGCAAGGGTTGCACCTGCTGGACGAAGGGTCCGACCACTACGGGTGGGACGTGTCCTTGGGGGATGCGGTGGCAACCTGGCGGGCAGGGTGCATCATCCGGGCGGGCTTCCTTGGCGACGTGCTAGAAACGTATCGCCAAGACCCGGGGCAGCCCAGCTTCATTACTAAAGAACCTTTCGTTGACCAGGTTGTGGCGGGGATGCCCGCACTGGGTGAGGCGGTGGCCGCTGGGGCTGATGCCTCCGTCCCACTGCCCGCAATGGGGGCCGCCCTCAACTACTTGGTGGCCGCGCGCTTACCGAAACAACCGACCGCGGTAGTGCAACTGCTGCGGGACTACTTTGGGTCCCACACTTTCGAAAGGGACGACCGTCCCGGCGCTTTCCACGTCTCCTGGGGTGGGGACCGCACACAAACTGAAATGTAGCCCAACTGGAACGTAACGGAGAACAACATGGCGGAAGCAACGGTCCTAAGTTCGGTTCGCATAGAAGACGCAGCGCCCCCATACGTGGTGGCCGTGGATATTGGCTCCGGCTCAACCAGGTGCTCCCTTTACGACTCCTTGGCTCGCCCAGTCAAAAAGCACACGCATAAGGCGGACCACGCGTTCCTGGAGGCCGCGGACGGCACGGTTGAGATCGACGCGGACCAGGTCGTCATGGAAGTGGAATCGGTTGTCACAAAGGCAACCAGGGGTCTGGGGCGTGGCGAAGTGTTGGCCTTCGTCATGGACACTTTCGCGTCCTCATTCATCGCGGTTGACAGGCAGGGGAACGCCCTGACGGCCTGCATTACTTACGCCGATTCCCGGTCCGCGCCTCAACTGGCGCGTTTGCGTGAGGTGATGGATGAGGACGAGGTCCACCACCGCGTTGGCGCCCGCCTGCACACTTCGTATCACCCGCCGCGATTGTTGTGGCTGGCGGAAGAATACCCGGATGTTGCTGCTAAGACGGATACTTACCTGTCGCTGGGGGAGTACGTTTACCTGAAAATGGCGGGCATCAGTGGGGCTGCGACCTCAACTATGGCGTGGGCAGGAATCCTGAACCGGACCACCGGGGAATTAGACGCGGAGCTGTTGGACGCGGTGGGTGTTGAGCCCGACCGTTTCGCTGGCATCGTTGACCCGGATAAGCCGATCAGGGAAGTCTCGCCCCGTGTTGCCAAACGCTGGCCAGCGCTGGAGGGGGCCGCATGGTTCCCCGCAATTCCGGATGGCTACGCTTCCAACCTGGGGGTGGGGGCCACAGGGCCGCAGACCGTGGCTCTTTCCGCTGCGACTTCAGGGGCCATGCGAACAATCGTGGATGGGGCCCCAGCAGACTTACCTTCCGGACTGTGGTCGTATCGGGTGTCTAAAGACCAGTCCATCGTCGGGGGTGCGCTGAATGATGTTGGCCGGGTCACCCTGTGGTTGGAGGCGACGCTGGCGCCCATCTCCGTGGCGCAGGTGAATGAGCTGCTGCAAGAGCCGCCCTCGCCCGCCACCCCCCTGATGCTGCCCTTCCTGACCGGGGAACGGTCCACGGGCTGGGCGGGAAGCGCGCGCGGGGTTATCACCGGGTTGTCCTCCTCCTGCGGCACGCGCTGCTTGTGGCGGGGGGCATTAGAAGGGGTTGCCCTGTCGTACGCCCGGGTGTTCCGCCAGTTACAAGAAGTGAACCCGCAGGTTGAACGCATCATTGGTTCCGGAGGCGTGCTGGGCCGCTACCCTCACCTGATGGATGTCACCAGTGGGGCAGTTAATTCCCCAGTTCGAATTGTTGACGCCAAACGGGTCACCATGCGTGGGGCCGCGGTCCTAGCCCTGTCAGTTCTCCGGCCCGGCAGCCTGTTGGCCGCCCCACCATTGACTGCCTCAATTCTGCCGAAACCGGACCAGCAGGCTTACTATACGAAACGGTTGGAAGAGTTCGAGTGGACCTACCAGCAGGTGATCGCCTCTAGCCCACCCGCTTAGGGGCGCGGCTGTCAGGAGCAGCGGATCCCATTTTGCGGCTCGTAACGCCAAGTGTAGGGCTCCGTTTTTACCAGTTTTCCCTTCTTGTAGAACTCGCGGTTCACGGTAGCCACGAACCCGGGATTGCCAGCACCGCTGGGGGAGCACCCAGAGCCTGAACGCGTAACGACCGTGGGTTGGACGACCTCGCGCCGCCCCGTATGGTCGGACTTAATGGTCCACACTTTCGTGCTCCAGAACGCGACGTGCAGTTCGCCGTCACCAACCCAGGATTCAATAAGAACCCCATAGTCGGAGTTGTTTTTGAACTTCAAATCGATGTAGGGGACGAAAATGGTTGCCTCCCGAACCTCCGGGTAGCGGGAGAAGTACTGGGAATGCGGGGTGTGCTCAACGTCCTCCAACCCCGAGAAAAACACGGCGTTATAAAGCGTGGTGGCCAACTGTGACAGGCCGCCCCCCATGCCGTTCAACAGCATCCCATCAACTAGGACTGAGGCGTTCCCAAACCCGTTACTCGCTGTGATGGGCCCCAGCGTGTCCAGAAGGCTAAACGTTTCACCGGGCAAGACCAGGACCCCGTCAATTTTAGATGCGCCCACCCGCAGATTCTCCGTTCGCACCGGGTCGGCTGTCACACCGACAGCGAACTTAGAAATCCGTTCCTTCACGCCCAACGCTTCAGCCTGCTCAGTGGTCAACTCTGGTTGGACTTCTTTGAATTCGATCTGCGTTGTTCTCTCTTCGGTGTGGGCTGCTGCAACCACGTCTTTCGCCAACACCTTGTGGTCCACTTCTGAACCCGGCTTAGAAGGCGTTACCTTCGGCTTGCCGGAGGCTAACTTGACGCCCGCTTCAACGGGCGCACTTTCCAGGTCGGGGAGCTGCTCACGCACGTCTTTCGCTAGCTGTTCACCGTCAAGCACGAATTTGAGGCTGGTACCGTCCGGCTGGAAACTGGCCGCGTCACCCAGTTGGGTGGGTTCCAAGGTTGCGGTCTGACCGTCAACCTGGACCTTGATAGGCCCGGCAACTAGGGGCTCTGCGTCCTCTTCCAAGGCGCGGGCTACCTCAGCGTCACTGATTTCCGGTTCCACGGCGACAGAAGGGAATTCGAGGGGACGTGGGCCGGCCAACCAGTCCTTGGCAACCTTCTCAGCCGCTGCGGGCACGTCAACCTCCGCCCCCTCTTCCGACATTTCCACCTTCGGTTTCCCGTCCGCAAAAGTGAGCGCCCCATCCTTAGGTGGGGTCGCGAACGAGGGCGCCAGACCCTCCACGGTTAGTTCAAGAACCTGCGGGTCCACCTTCACAACGGCGGTAGCTTTGCCGGCACCCGCGAAGCGGGACCAAAGGCGTGTGGGGGACAAGGTGAAGCCAACCAGCCGGTCAACCGTCGCGGCAGCGTCGAAGCGAAGGCCAGCCTCTTCCGGCTCAATTTGCCCTTCCGCATCGTTCAGCACTACAGGTAAGGGCTCTTCGATTAGGGGCTGCAGGTCCTGATCCAGCTTCTGCGCGGCGTCGGCTGCACGCATGCCCCCAATGTCGACCCCAAGCACCGTGGTGTCCCTGGGGATTCGGTCCTGCGAGACCGCGGCGCCACCCACGTAAAGACCAACCAGGAGGACAGCAAGACCGGCCCCCGTAGCCAACCAGAAGCCGCGCCGCTGCCATAGCCTGCGCCCCGACGTTCCCGTGGGTTCCGAGTTGGCAGTACCCGCGCCACCTGGGGTATCCGGGGTGCTTACGGCTGCTTGCTCCCCGACTTCTGGGTCCCTTTCTGGGTC
>CAYFVT010000039.1:8687-12062 GCA_964346705.1 uncultured Actinomyces sp.
TATCCGGGGTGCTTACGGCTGCTTGCTCCCCGACTTCTGGGTCCCTTTCTGGGTCCTCTGCTGGGATTTGCTGCTCTTCATTGTTGTCGGCCACGTCCCCATGTTAGCGCGTGCAGGCGCGGGGTCCGCGACCAGTGCAGCCGTTGGACTAGCCCCCTAAGGCGTTCAGCATGCTTGCTGGGGGAGCAAAGAACGTGGTCCCCGTGGTTGGGGTAGAGAAATCCAGGATCTTGTCGTAAAACGGCGGCGGATCACCCAGGTACATGTTCTGCAGCATCTGCTCCAAAACCCAAAGGTAGCGGGTGTAGCCAATGAAATAGGTGCCGTAAACGCCCTCGGAAACCGACCCGAAAGGCATGTTATCCCGCAGAATGTCGAACTCCACGCCATCAATGGTGATGGTGTTCAACGTCTTGTGCGACTTTTGCCCCTCAGTCGCATCCGGCAACTCAACGTTGTCTAGCTTCTTGTGCCCGATGATCGTCTCCTGGGCCTCCACGGAAATGTCGTCCCACGCCGACAAATCATGGTGGTAGTTCTGCACCACCACGTAAGCGCCGCCCTCAAATTCAGGGTCCTCCGGGCCAACCAGACTGGCCTGAGTCAAGTGTTCACCCACCGGGTTGGCGGTGCCGTCAACGAAGCCGAGCAGGTCACGCTCATCGAAGTAGCGGAATCCCGTCACCTCATCCACAACCGTGACGGAATCCCCCAGGGAGTTCATGATGATCCGCTCCAACTCAAACACCAGGTCCGGACGGTTCGCCCGAATGTGGAACAGGATGTCGCCGGGGGTGGAGACAGCGGTGTGCTTGCTGCCTTGGATCTCCTCAAAAGGTTTCAACTCTTTGGGCACCGCGTTCTGGGTGACGACCGGGGCCATAACTTCGCCCCACACCGAAGAGCCAATCGCTACCGTGCAACTGACCTGTGCTGTCAGATCGCGGAAGGAAACGGCTTTCACCAGGTTCGTCATGTCCCCCAGCGTGTTCTGCACCGCCGCAACATTGTCGGCGCCCTCCTTAATATTCACGACCAAGAAAATGGCCGCGGAGGTAAGCAGAGTATCAATGTCTTGGGGGACGTTCGGGATGGGGGCTTCGCGCTGCGCTGCTGCAGAAATCTCTCTTGGGGTAACCATGCTTCCAGCATAGTCGCGGCCGGCGGGGCCGGTGGTGGGACCAAAGTTGGGGATGTCCGGGCCCCTGACCTGCAAGTATCCAAAAGCAGGAAAAGAGTGTCTTGCGACACTTTCCGGTGCGTGTAACACTGGGAAAGAAGGTCAGTTTCTCTACGACGCTAAGGAGCGAAAATGGTGGACGACGCAGCAGCAGACAAGGTTAAGGGCACCGCGGAGAAGATGGCGGGCAAAGTGACCGGCGACCGGAAGATGGAAGCCGAAGGCAAGTTCGACAAGGCCAAGGGCGCTGTTGAGGACTTCGCTAAGGATGCGAAGGCCGGCGCAGAGGTGGCGGCCGACAAGGTGAAGGACGCCTTCGATAAGTAGCAGCGCCCCGGGCTAGACCCGGGAGTTGAAAGCCGGTGCTTTCGGTTGCAGTTCCTGTAATTGCGGCGGGGTACCGGCTTTTGCGTGCCCACTGGGCAGCGCAGTCGGTGAGACCGACAAGAGTTGCTCGCTTTCCGGCCCGACACAGAGGGGGAGGGCGATGCTTGACGACTAACGTCGACTTCACGGGACGGGTTCCGGGGCCTAGGACCTCCGGGGCCGGCGCCCGGGGTTCAGGACCGTGGGGAAGCGGTACCCTCAAGCAGCAGGGGCACGCGTCTCCCACAAAAGAGGGCCGGCACGGTGGAAGCACGGGGTGGAAGTAATGGAACAGGCCGCAGAGTTCGTAGAGGTAGAAACCAGCGCGGGCACGGTCCGGGGCCGGTGGCGCCCCACAAGCGGTCAGGGCGCAAACAGCCGGTCGGCGGCTTTCTTGGGTATCCCGTTTGCTGAGGCACCCGTTGGTGACCTGCGGTTCCAGCCGCCGGTGCCCAAGGAACCGTGGGAGGGGGTGCTGGACGCCTTGGAATATGGGGCAACAGCACAGCGCGGCGATCCGGGCGTGACCCTAATTCCGGAGCCATCCATTCCGGGAGAGTCCACACTGAACGTTAACGTGTTCACGCCCTCGCCCAATCCGGTGGGGGATGAGGGCGGCCTCCCAGTCCTGGTCTACATTCACGGTGGCGGCTATTTTGCCGGTTCGCCGGCCAGCCCCTGGTACGACGGGCGCAACTTCAACCGGGACGACGTTGTGACCGTGACCGTCTCCTACCGCCTGGGGTTCACCGGTTTCGGCTGGGTCGAAGGTGGCTCGCAAAACCGTGGGGTCAGGGACTGGCTAGCGGGACTGCAGTGGGTACAAGACAACGTGGCCCAATTTGGCGGTGACCCGAACCGGGTGACCATAGCCGGCCAGTCTGCGGGGGCGGGCGCTGTGCTGAGCCTGCTGGGGATGGAGGCCGCCCAGCACCTGTTTCACCAGGTGTACGCAATTTCCAGTCCGATCCCCGACGTTGGCGCGGCAAAGGCGAAGAAGTTCGCGGCGCAGATGGCAGAGAAATTGGGGGTCCCCCCAACGTTAGAGGGCTTCTCTGCGGTGCCGGAAGAGCGGATCCTGCAGGCGCAAGCTGAGCTTAGCGACATGCATCCCAAGCAGATGATGGAAATGCTGGAAACCGGGCTGAACATGGGGCCGACGGTTGATGGGGACTTGATCCGGCGCCCGGCCCTCGATTCACTCCTGGCAGGGGTGGGGGCAGACAAGCGCCTGGTCATTGGCACAACCGATGATGAGATGACCATGGCGCTGTTCGACCAGGAAAAGAAGATGAAGTGGGTCCCGCAGGGCTTCCTGCTGGCCAAAATGGGGGTGCCCAAAACCGCCCAGAAAACCTACGTTGCGGCCAACCAGGACGCATTGGACAAAGGCAAGCACTTCCTGGCAGGCCGGGTAATCACGGACCGCATGTTCAAAGTGCCCACGCTGTTAGCGTTGCGCGCCCGCGCGGGGATGCCGACTTGGGCGTACAGGTTCGCGTGGCAGTCGGGCAAGTTCGACTCCGCTGTCCACTGCGTTGACGTCCCATTCTTCTTCGACTGCTTGGACGGCCCGGCCATGGAAGCCCTGACCGGGCCAAACCCACCGCAATCGCTTGCGGACAAAGTGCACCACTCGGCAGTGGAGTTCATCCGCACCGGCAACCCGGGCTGGCCGGAATACACTGAAAGCCACCCGGTCGTCCGCGTTTGGAACGTGCAACCCGCGGACGTGACCGGGGGCTTTGACGCTGTCACCGCGTTGCTGCCCCGTTAGGCTCCCTCTTCCTCCGCAGCTTTGAGGACGCCAAGCTGCTGGTCCCGCTCGG
>CAYFVT010000040.1:0-11898 GCA_964346705.1 uncultured Actinomyces sp.
CCGCGGGGCGGTGGTATGTACCAGGAACTGCGGCAGGAGCGCATCCTGCAACGGCTGCAAACCAGCGGCCAGATTGCCGTCAAGGACTTGGCTGGCGAGTTTGATGTTGCCAGCGAAACAATCCGCCGGGACTTGGACCAGTTGGCCGACAAAGCCCTGCTGACCCGGGTACATGGTGGCGCCATCAGCAGGGAACAGTCTGACGAACCGTCGCACTTGGACAAACGGGACACGAACCGCCCGCAGAAGCGCCGCATCGCCGCGGCCGCGGCCGAGCTGCTGAATGGGCGCGTGCCCGCCAGCTTGGCGCTTGATGCCGGGTCCACGACGGGCAGGGTAGTCCCCCTTTTGGAACTACCAGATACTGCCATCATCACTGGGGCTGTCCCCATAGCGAAGAAGGCCGCCGAACATGGGCTGGGCGTGCAGATGCTGCCGGGCCAGTTGCGCGGGCTCACCTTGGCCGCGGTGGGGGCTGACACCCTGCAGGCACTGTCCCACTTGCACCCACAGGTGGGACTACTTGGCTGCAACGGAATCACGGCCGCCGGCTTCAGCACCCCCAACTTGGAAGAGGGCGCATATAAGAGGGCGCTGGCGCAGCAGTGTGCGTACACAATCGTCCTGGCCGACTCCTCAAAAGCAAACCAGCAGCACCTGGTCACTTTCGCGGCCCCCCACCAGGTCGATGTGCTGATAACGGACGCTGGTTTCCCGCCGCAGTTGGCCGCCCACCTAGAAGAATCGGGAGTTGAGGTCGTTCTGGCATGATCATCACATTCACCGCGAACCCGTCGCTGGACCGCACCGTGACGCTGACGACGCCACTTTCCGTCGGCGGTGTGCACCGCATTGACAGGGACGCCACGCAGCCGGGAGGGAAGGGTATCAACGTCGCCCTCGCCGTTAAACGCGCAGGACTGCCGGCTCTGGCCGTGCTTCCTGCGGGTCCCGGCGACGAGTTGTTGCCTTTCCTGGAAGAGGACGGCCTCGACTACCTGGCCGTTCCTGTCACCGCCCCCGTGCGCACCAACATCACGGTTGTCGCTGGCGGGGAGACGACGAAAATTAACGAACCGGGCGGGGAACTGTCCGCCGAAGAGGTGAAGCGGATTGAGGACGCGCTGGTCGCGGCCGCCGGCCCCGGGGACACCGTAATGCTTTCCGGCTCGCTTGCCCCCGGCTTCCCTCCGGCCGAATATGCCCGCCTCACCCGCGTTCTGCGCGAACGCCACGAAGACGTGTGGGTTGGGGTGGACACGTCGGACGCGCCCTTGGCGGCGCTGGCAGCAACCATCGAGGCGGGCGAGGGCGGGGCTGCGCCCAATTTCCTGAAGCCAAACGCGGAGGAGCTGGGACAACTGACAGGCAGGGATGGGGTGGCGCTGGAACGGCAAGCAGAAGCCGGCGACCTCACCAGCGTCAGGCAAGCCGCACTGCAATTGAATCAGGACGGGGTGGGCGAAGTGCTGGTCACCCTGGGCGGAGCCGGCGCCGTGTTGGCAGTCGATGGGGAAGCCTGGTTCTCCCCAGCGCCCCAGGTTGACGTTGCCTCCACGGTTGGGGCTGGGGATTCGGCAACCGCCGGCTATCTGATTGCCCGCTCCAACGGCCTGCCACCCGCGGAGCGACTGGCCCTCGCCGTAGCCTACGGGGCAACCGCGGCCTCCCTGCCCGGAACCACAATCCCTAACCGCGACCAAGTGCGTGCCGACCCCAGCGTCGTGCGGCGCATCTAGACCCACACAAAGAACTACAAAAGACTACTGGGCACAAGACACAACGAACGAGGGAACGATGACGACACCACTCATCACCCCGGCAATGGTCCAACTGGACGTCCCGGGGGAAGAAAACAAGACAGAAGTTATAGGCAAAATGGCCGCCCTGATTGCGGCTGCGGGACGGGCGGAGGAGGCCGGCCTGCGCGCAGCAATGCTGGCCAGGGAGGAACAGTTCGCCACCGGCCTGCAGGGTGGCATCGCGATTCCGCACTGCCGGAGCGAGGCCGTGAACACCGCCTCCATCGGGTTTCTGCGGCTGGATGACCCCGTGGATTTCGGGGCGAAGGATGGTCCGGCAGACCTGATCATAGGCATCGCGGCGCCGGAGGGAACCGGTCAGGACCACATGAAGCTGCTGACCGCGCTCACCCGTGCCCTCATCCACAAAGAGTTCCTGGACCAGCTGCGTGCGGCATCGACCCCGGAGGAAGTGGCGGCACTGATCACTGGCGTTGTCCAGCCGGCTGAAGAAAAGGCCGATCCCTCCGCAAAGGCTGCCCCGGAAGCGGAGACCAAGGCCACGGAGGAGGCGCCGGCCGGCGACCAGCCCGTGCTTCTTGCAATCACCTCGTGCCCCACCGGAATCGCGCACACCTACATGGCGGCGGAAGCGCTGGAACAGGCGGCCAAGGACAAGGGCATCCAGATCTACGTGGAGCCCCAGGGCTCCGGCGGCATCGACCGTTTCACCCCCGAACAGATTGCGCAGGCGGATGCGATCATCATTGCTTCCGACGTCGGCGTCTCGCAGAGGGAACGTTTCGTCGGTATGCCCGCTGTCGAATCCGGGGTCAAGCGCGGCATGGAAGATGCGCCGAACATGATTGACGAGGCCGTTGCCGCAGCTAAGAATCCCAATGCCAAGAAGATCCAGTCCAGCGGGGATGGGGAGGGAGCGGAAGCCGGTGGCTCCGCCGTTTCCTGGCCGAAGCGCATTCAGCAGGCGCTGATGACTGGCGTTTCCTACATGATCCCGTTCGTCGCGGCAGGTGGCTTGTTAATTGCGCTTGGCTTCCTGTTCGGGGGTTACAACGTTACGGACGTGGCGGGTGACGTTGTAGCGGGCTACAGTTTCTGGAACCTGCCTGACGTTGCCGCATTGTCGGAGGCGTCTGGAACCGAGCTGCTGGCACCGAACGGCTTCCTGCTCTACTTGGGTGCAGTCTTCTTCAGCCTGGGTGACTTGGGAATGAGCTTCCTGGTTGCAGCCTTATCTGGGTACATCGCCTATGGCCTGGCTGGCCGTCCCGGGATTGCGCCCGGTTTCGTTGGGGGTGCTGTGTCCGTGCTTGTTGGGGCCGGCTTCATTGGCGGCCTGGTTACGGGGATCTTCGCAGGTCTAGTCGCTTACTGGTTGGCGGAACTGCGGCCCCCACGCTGGCTGGCTGGCCTGATGCCAGTCGTGATCATTCCGCTGCTGACAACCACCGTCGTGGGTGGCGCCATGATGACCCTGCTGGGCCGGCCATTGGCTGCCCTGATGGAGGCCCTGACGAACGGGCTGAACTCCATGTCCGGCGGTGCGTCCGCTGTGCTGCTGGGCGCCATCTTGGGTCTGATGATGGGCTTCGACATGGGTGGCCCCGTGAACAAGGCGGCCTACCTGTTTGCGACGACCGGCCTGGCCGCACAGACGGACGCGTCCTTCCAGATCATGGCAGCCGTCATGGCGGCGGGCATGGTCCCGCCGTTGGCCATGGCCCTGTCCACCGCTGTGCGGCCGAAGCTGTACACGCAGGCTGAGCGCGACAATGGTGCGACCGCGTGGCTGCTGGGCGCCTCGTTCATTTCTGAGGGCGCAATTCCCTTCGCGGCCGCCGACCCGTTCCGTGTGATCCCGTCAATCATGACTGGCGGTGCCGTGGCGGGTGCTCTGTCCATGGCGCTGGGTGCTGGTTCCCGTGCCCCTCACGGCGGCATCTTCGTGTTCTTCGCTATCAGCCCGTTCTGGGCGTTCGTGGTGGCGATCATCGTGGGCACGCTGGCAGGTGGGTTCATGGTTACGGCGTTGAAGGAGGCCGGAGCGCGGAACGTTTCGGTCGCTGGATAGGCCCGTTTCCTGCGGGTGTTACCGAAAAGCCGGCCCAGACCACGTTCCTGAAACGTAGTTGGGGCCGGCTGCCCAAGAGTAGTCAGTCCTGAGCCAGCGTTACTTCAACCTCCATCTCCGGGGTACCGCCATCCTCATGCACCGCGCCTAACGGGAAGTGGCAGGCCACTTTGTGCACCCCGCCGCGCAAGGGGGGCTCCGTTTTGCAGATCTCCTGCGCGAAGGGGCACCGGGTGCGGAAACGACATCCACTGGGAGGGTTGACCGCGGAAGGGGGCTCGCCCTCGATAACCACGTTCGCGACGCGGCGGTCCCGCGCCGGGGAAGGCTCGGGAATCGAGTCAATCAAAACCTGCGTGTAGGGGTGTAACGGAGCTTTCATGACTTCATCCGCGGGCCCCTCCTCCACAAGTCGTCCCAAGTACATGACGCCAATGCGGTCCGCCATGTACTGCACGACGGCCAGGTCGTGAGAGATGAACAGGTACGACAGGTCCATCTCTTTTTGTAGCGAGCGCATCAGGTTTAACACTTGGGCCTGCACGGAAACGTCCAACGCGGAAACCGGTTCGTCTGCGACGATCAGGTTCGGCTGCAGCATCAGGGAGCGCGCCAGCCCAATCCGCTGCAGTTGGCCCCCCGAGAATTCGTGCGGGTACCTGTTCACCGTGTCCGGCGGCAGGCCGACAGCCTCCAGGATCTCTTCCACACGCAAGCTGGTCTCCTGTTTACCAAGAGTCTTTTGAATCTTGATGGGCTCTGCCAGAATCTCGTCGATCCTCATCCGCGGGTCCATCGCGGCCAGCGAATCTTGGAACATCATCTGCACGTCACGGTGGATGAGGACAGCATCACGTCCCCTTAGCCCACTCGCTTCAACGTCGTCGAGCAGCACTGTGCCAGCTGTTGGACGTTCCAATGCTGCGACCAGGCGCCCGAGCGTCGACTTCCCGCAACCGGATTCGCCGACCAGCCCATACGTCGTCCCTTTGCGCATCCACAAGGAGACCCTATCGACCGCGGAGACCACGCCTTCGGCCTTCTTGAAGAACCCTGTCTTCCCGGCCTCGTACTCCTTACTCACCGACTCCAGCTGTAGAACCATCGCGTCTTCGGGTGGCTCAATTGATGCCGCCAGCTCTTCTTCTGCCACCTGCTGGCGGATCTCTGCCACCAGTCGTTCGTTAACGACCGCTGGAGGTGCGGGGTGGAAACAAGCAACAACGTGGTTGGGGTTGCCCCCAAACGGTTCCAGAAGCGGAGTGGTGGTGTGACAGACTTCCGTTGCAAATGCGCAACGTGGGGCGAACCGGCAGCCGGCGGGCAGGTTACGCAAGTTCGGCGGACTACCGGGAATAGAAACCAGCAGTTCACCGGACTCAAGCGCACGCTCTGGAAGTGCGGCCATCAAGGCTGTTGTGTAGCGGTGGGCCGGAGCCTCAAATAGTTGGACGGTGGGGGAGGTCTCCGCAATCTTTCCCCCGTACATCACGGCCACCCGATCCGCATAACCCGCGATCACACCCAGGTCGTGCGTTATCAGCATGACCCCCATGTCGAACTCATCCCGCATTTCTTCGATCAGGTTCAGAATCTGCTTCTGAGTTGTTACGTCCAGAGCAGTTGTCGGTTCGTCTGCTATCAGCAGCTTCGGCCGGCATACCAGCGCCATGGCGATCATGGCGCGCTGCCGCATGCCTCCGGAGAGTTGGTGTGGGTAGGAGTTAGCAATCGACTCAGGCCTTGGCATCCCCACACGCCGTAGGATCTCCACAGCTTCCGCCCAGGCTTCCTTCTTGCTGACCCCGTTGTGGACGCGCAGTGGCTCACCGACCTGAGTCCCAATTTTCATGGTTGGGTTCAGGGAGGTCAGCGGGTCCTGAAAGATCATTCCGACTTCGGTACCGCGCAGTTGCCGGACGCGTTTCGGTGGTTCCTTCACTAGGTCTTCGCCGTTTAGGAGGATGGCCCCGTCGCTGACGTAGCCCCCTTGGGGGAGTAATCCCATGATGGCGAGCGCCGTCATAGTTTTTCCGGAACCGGACTCGCCCACTATCCCAAGGGTCTCACCCTTGTTGACCTGAAGGTTCACGCCGTCAATGGCGTGAACCACACCGTCGCGCACATCAATCTTTACGTGCAGATCCTTGATTTCTAGGACCCGTCCATTTCGAGAGGACATTTCTTACCTCTTCCGAAGCCGAATTTCGAAGGCGTCACGCAGCCCGTCACCCATAAAGTTGAAGGAGAGGACGACAAGGATGATCATGATCCCGGGCGGGTACACAAGCCACCAGTTGCCGGAGTAGGCGTCGGTCAAACCTGTCGACAACATTCCGCCCCAGTTCGCGGCCGGGGGAGGAACCCCCAAACCCAGGAACGAGAGGTAAGCGACGTACAGGATTGCGTCCGCAATTTGGAAGGTGGCATTCACAACCACCGTCCCGATCGCGTTCGGAATGATGTGGGTGCGGATTGCGCGCCCAGACCCGCCACCCATGCCTCGCATCGCGACGATATATTCCCGCGAACGGAGGGACAACGTTTCGCCACGCACCAGCCGTGCCGGGCCAAGCCAGGCGAAAATCGCGATGATCACGACCAGCAGGGGAACAGTAGGGGTAATGATGGTCGCCATCAGCATGAACAGGAACAGAGCCGGAATCGCCATGAGGGAGTCCACGATGCGCATCATCGCAGCGTCCACCGGCCCGCCGATGAAGCCGGCGATCGCACCCCAGATTGTTCCGATCAGGGTCGCCGCGACTCCAGCCAGCAGACCAACAAGGATAGAGGTCTGCCCACCCAGCATCAGACGGCCCAACTGGTCGTACCCCAGACCATCAGTGCCCAACGGGTGCCCATCGCCCGGCGGTAGATAGGCGGAGGAAAGATCGGTGTGCACCTGGTCGGTGTGGTAGAAGAAAGGACCCAAGAAAGAGAACAGCGTCAGCGCAACAACAATGAGTAGACCCGCGACTGCGAGGCGGTTTTGGAGGAATACCTTAGCGCCTGCCAGGAACACGCTCTCGTGTCCGTGTACTTCGGGGACGGGCCCCTGCAACGTGACGGCCTGTTTATCGGGTGGGGCTTTGGGCCCTTCGACATCACTAAAAGGAGCTGTGGGACCAGCGTCGACGCTCATTTGGAACCTCCCAGGCGGACGCGCGGGTCGGCTGCTGCGTAGAGGAAGTCTGCCAGGAGCGCCCCGACCACGGTGGCGATTGACAGGATAAGGGTGACACCAAGCAGGATGGGGTAGTCACGGCTCTGGGCTGCTTGCCAGAACAGAAGTCCCATCCCGTTGAAGTTGAACAGCGTCTCCACGACCAGTGCGCCTGAGAAGAGCGCCGGAATGTAGAGACCGAGCAGGGTGATGACCGGGAACATGGCGTTGCGCAAGGTGTGGACGAACACGACCCTGAACTCGCTAAGACCCTTCGCCCGCGCAGTCCGAACGTATTGGTCGTTCAGGTTATCGACCATCGACGAGCGCACGTAGCGGGAATACGACGCGATGGTCACCACCGCCAGGGTGGCCACGGGCAAGATGAGTGCCCGCGGGTTGTTCAGCATGTCGGATACTGAATAGCCTTGCGGGGCCTCCGGGGGCAGGATGCCCCACACCTGGGAGAAGAGGATTATCAGGATCAGACCTAGGAAGAAGATCGGGGTGGAATAGGCCAGCAGCGCCGCGATTGTTATCACATAATCGGGCGCCCTATTTCGTCGGACGGCCTGCCACACCCCCAATGGCACCGCCACCAGAACCGCAATCACGGTCGAGATTAGGGACAGGAGCAAGGTTTTCGGCAGCCTCTGGCCGATAGCGTCTGAAACGCTCTGGTTAAGCTGGTAGGAGTACCCGAAATTGCCCTGGGCCAAGTTTCCAACGTAGCGGCCGTATTGCTCGTACAGCGGTCGGTCTAGCCCGTTGTCGTGATTGAACTTCTCTATTTGTTCCTGCGTCGCTTCTTTCCCCAACGTCGCCCGTGCTTGCCCCCCGGGCAGGGAGTTGAGCAGAATGAACGCGACTATGGTGACCAAGAAGACGACGAGCAGCGCCTGCCCGATCCTCCTGATGAGGTAGCTAGCCACTTTGCCTCCGATGTCTCCCGGGTTTCCGGGTGCGAACCTAATTCGAATCGATTACGTGGGGCCATGCAAAACTTCCGCGGTTGGGCGGCAGACGCTCCTCTTAGAGGGCCACCGCCCAACCGCAGCCAGTGCCGCAGATACTAGCCCCCGCGGGTTAGTCGGCCCAATGCCAGTCTTCTGGGTACATCAGGTTCATGGGGTCCTGGGGTGCAACGCCCTCCAGATTGGAGCGATAGGCGGAGAGCTGGTAGACCGGGTTTGGTGCCCACAGCACCGGCAGGTCCGCCGCTAGGAACTCATTGTAGGTTTCCAGGGCCTTCTCATCAGATGAGAACTCGGTCGCCCGGATCAGCTCGTCCGCTTCTGCGTTAGAGTACTGGCCCAAGTTCACGGGGGCATCCGTTTCGAACAGGCGCTCTCCTGACGCATACACGGGGAAGTACCAGGAGCCCTGGGAACCGAAGAACGACATGTCCCAAGTGCAGGCCTCATCTCCTTCACACTTCTGGGTGACCGACACAGAGTCGGGGACTTCCTGGATTTCCAGGTCGATCCCGACGCGAGACATCTGGGACTTCAGTTCAGCCATCATCTTCGAAGTCGCTTCGAAACCGGATTGGGAGACAAGCTTGAACTTGAGCTCTGCGCCCTTTTCGATGCCTTCACCGCACTGGCCTGCTCCGGTGCCCGGGTTCTCACAGACACTTGCACCATCGGGAATGATCTTCCAGCCGTTGTCCTCCAAGAGCTTCTGGGCGCCCTCGGGATCAAACTGGTACGCACATCCCTCGGTCGTTCCAAGTTTGTCCTGGGGCATTGGGACTGGCCCGCATGTGGGTGCAGCGATCCCCGACCAGACGGATTCCGAAAGTGTCGGCTGGTCGATCAGCATCTGTAGGGCTTGCCTGATATAGTCCTGAGCGAAGATTGGTCCCGAGGTTGGGTGCGCAAAGTTCAGGGGTATGTAGGTGATGGACCAGCCGTACCAGGGGTCCACGGTGTAGCCCTTTTCGGAGATGTAGTCAGACTGTGACACGTTAGCAGCGGGTATGTAGCCGTAGTCGATCTCTCCCGCGCGTAGGACGTTGAACTCAGCATCGTCACCCGTGAACGGTCGCAGAACAACTTTGTCCACCTGTGCTTTGTCCTCGCCCCAATAATCGTCGTTCGGAACCAAGTCCACCTGACCGTTGGCCACGTAGGAACCTATCTTCCACGGGCCGGACACCGTCTGCCACAGCGGGTTCGTGCCGTATGTGGAAATGTCTTTCGACTCTTCGGTCAGGAAATTGAACACTTCCTGAGCGCCTTCAGGTGTTTCGTCGTAGTCACCGATCTCCCCGTCCGCGCTGGTCTTGTCCCACGCGTGCTGGGGCATGGCCCAAATCTTATTCAGCTGGTTGCCGACAAACCAACCGGGCGAATAGGCCTGGTCAGTGGTGATCGTGAACGTCTTGTCGTCCACCACGGTGAAGTCGGTGACGTTATCCGGGAAGGAACCCTCACGGTAGGAGGCCCAGTCCTCCTTGTTCGCATTCACTAGATTCCACCAGAATTCGATGTCCCGGGTTGTGACGGGTTCCCCGTCCGACCAGTTGGCATCACGCAACTGGAGGGTCATGGTCTTTCCATCGTCTGAGAACTCGGGGGTTTCCCCCAAAGATTTCACATGGTCAATGTGGTAGTCAGCGTCCGTGTTCAGGTCGTAATTGAAAAGGGGGCGGTACAGTGCGTTGGTGAAGATTGCGTTTTCACCTTGCGTGTAGCCCGGTGCCGAGATGGGGAGGATCCAGTTGGGGGTGCGGAAGGCCACCGTGACCTCCCCCGCGTCGCCGCTGGCCGTTCCGCTCTGAGAGGGCCCATCGCCCGAGGACCCGCTACCGCACGCGCTTAGGGCCATCGTTCCCGCGACGGCCATACCGCTGAGGCCGAGCCATAGCCTTGTTCGTCGAGACTTCATTGTTTCTCCTATCTGATCCACGATGCGGCTGACCCAGGGGAACTTTTCAAAACGTCTGTGTCTTTAACCAGCTATCGTGGGTGATCTTAAAATATCTTAACTCGACGCCTTGCGGCCAGCTTTTAATGCTTATATTCGGCTAGGTTTTGCTGCACGTTTGGAACACGCGCATCTCCGGGACGGAATATAGTGGGCACTATACGACCGCCGGATGGGCTCACAACGGCGCTGAACTGCGCGCGGTGGGTGCCTTCCTGTCCTGCGGCGGCGGTGCCGCGGGAATGTGGTCGTGCGCCCCCGCCGGCCGGCGCTGCACTGCACTAAGGATGGGAAGACAATGACGAAACCCCGCATCGCAATTTGCGGCATCCACATCGAAAGTTCAACCTTCACCCCCTACATTTCCACGGAAGCGGACTTTGAAGTGCTTCGGGGGCAGGAAATGCGTGGTCGCTATCGGTGGATTGACGAAGACTGGTCGCGTGAGGTCGACTGGCTGCCGGTCCTGCACGCGCGCGCCCTTCCGGGTGGGGTCGTCGAACGCGGCGCATACGACGGGTGGAAGCAGGAAATAGTTGACGGACTGAAAGCACTGGTTGCGGAAGATCCGCTGGACGGCGTTTTCTTCGACATTCATGGTGCTATGAGCGTGCAGGGGATGGACGACGCGGAAGGGGATTTGATCAACGCGGTCCGCGGTGTGGTTGGGGAGGCCCCGCTGCTCTCCACATCCATGGACTTACACGGAAACGTATCTCTCGACCTCTTCACTGGCTCAGATTTGATCACCTGTTACCGCATGGCGCCCCACGAAGACGCCCTGGAATCCCGGGAGAGGGCGGCCCGCAACCTGGTGGACCGGTTGGTCGCTGGCAAAGGGAAACCAGCCAAAGCCCTTGTCCAGGTGCCCATTCTTTTACCGGGAGAGAAGACCTCCACGCGCCTGGAACCTGCCAAGGGGCTTTACGGCATGATCCCGCAGATTGAGGGGCGCGAGGGAATTCTTGACGCCGCTATCTGGGTTGGGTTCGCGTGGGCGGACCAGCCGCGCAGCAAGGCAACGGTGATCGTGACGGGGGATGACCCCGCCGACGTTGAACGTCAGGCGCGGCGCCTTTCCAAGGCGTTCTGGGACGCCCGCGAGGATTTCAAATTCGTTGCACCCGTGGCGTCAATGGAAGAGTGCCTTGACGCCGCCCTCGCCGGTCCCTCACCTTTCGTTATTTCGGACTCGGGGGACAACCCGGGTGCGGGGGGAGCAGATGACGTCACCGTGGCGTTAGCTGAAGTCTTGGGACGCAGTGAAGTTCAGGAAGGGTCCGCCGACGTTATCCTTGCTTCCATCCTGGACCCGGAAGCGGTGCGGGTCTGCGCGGAGGCGGGCGTGGGGGCAACGGTCACCGTCAGTGTTGGGGGCAAGGTTGACTCCCGCCCACCCGGCCCGCTGGAAGTTACGGGTAGCGTGCAAGCCCTGTTCGACGACCCGCGTGGCGGGATGACGGCCGTGGTGCGCGTGGGCGGGCTCAGCCTGATCCTCACGTCGAACCGCAACCAGTACGCGCAGCTTGACCAGTACCTCGCTTTAGGTTTGGATCCACGGGAAGCTGACGTTGTGGTGGTGAAAATTGGGTACTTGGAGCCCGACCTCTACGACCTGCAGAAGGGCTGGATGATGGCCTTGACCCCGGGCGGCGTGGACCAGGACCTGGTTCGCCTAGGACACCAGAGACTGGATAGGCCCATGTTCCCGTTCGACCAGTTCCAGGAGGAACCCGATTTGGAGCCGGTAGTCGTGGTTCCGTGAGCGTTCAAGTCTTCCGCGCATCCCAAAGCTCCACGCCAGGTACCCTGGGGGCATGAACGAACGCGACGCAGCGCTGGCGCTAACCGACCCGGGCTTGAGTCAACAGTACTTGCAGTGGATTGCCACCACGTACCCTCAGCTCAGGCAACAGGTCCTGGCGCACCCCAACATATATCCGGACCTAGCCGCATGGATTACGACC
>CAYFVT010000041.1:0-11769 GCA_964346705.1 uncultured Actinomyces sp.
CCGGTCTCGGTTCGGTCACAATCGGCGGGGATGTGAGGCCGGGCACTGCGCTGATCACAGGCGTTGGTCTAACGTGGAAGTGTCAAAGTTTCGTGCCCACCTGGGCCTGAAACTTGATGGTTAAGTTATAAATCAAGAAAGTGAGTACGATGCGCAAATCGGTATTTGCTGCCACAGCCGCGGTTGCGGCGCTCGCCTTAGCGGGCTGTTCAAGCGGTGGTAAGGAAGAAGTCGTTGAGACGGAGGAGTCCGGCGACGCCACTGTTGTTGAGGAAGTTGACGGCGACGGCAAGCTGGTTGTCTGGGTTGACGAAACCCGGGAGAAGGCCGTTGGCGAAGCTGCCAAGCAGTTCGAAGAAGAGACCGGGAACAAGGTCGAACTGGTCCAGAAGAACTTCGACGACATCCGCGCCGACTTCACCACGCAGGTTCCCACCGGTGAGGGTCCGGACATCACTGTTGGCGCCCACGACTGGTTGGGTGAACTAACCCAGAACGGTGTAGTTGCACCACTAGAAATTGGTGACAAGGCCGACGAATTTGAGGAATCCTCAATCGCCGCTTTCACCTTCGACGGCCAGCTTTATGCTCTGCCTTACGCGATCGAAAACATTGCGCTACTGCGCAACGTGGAACTAGCCCCGGAAGCCCCCGCGACCTGGGATGACGCGATGGCAGCTGCGGATGCAGCTGACACCAAGTACAAGTTCCTGGTGCAGATGAACGGTGAAGAGGGCGACCCCTACACCTTCTACCCGCTGCAGTCCTCCTTCGGTTCCACCGTGTTCAAGCAGAACGAAGATGGAAGCTACACCAACGAACTGGCTCTGGCTGACGGCGGCGACGCTTTCGCTGAGTTCCTAGCTGAAAACGGTGAAAAGGGTACGGACGTGTTCAACCAGGACCGTTCCTACGATGTTGTCGTGGACGCATTCGCCAAGGGCGAATCCCCGTTCCTAATCGGTGGCCCCTGGATGCTGGATACCATCAACCAGGAAGGTGTCGACGTCTCTGTTGACCCCGTCCCGTCTGCTGGCGGTCAGGACGCACGTCCCTTCGCTGGTGTTCAGGGCTTCTACCTCAGCTCCGAATCAGCTAACCCGCTGCTAGCCAACGACTTCCTGGTCAACTACCTGGCGACTGAGGATGCACAGCTGGCCCTGTACGAATCGGGCGACCGCCCGCCAGCCCTGAAGTCCGCCGCTGCGGTTGCGGCTCAGGACCCGATCACCGCTGGCTTCATGGCTGCCGGTGAGCACGCCCAGCCCATGCCCTCCATCCCGGAGATGGCTGCCGTGTGGACCCCGTGGGGCCGCACAGAAGCTGCCATCATCAACGGCTCTGCCACTGATCCGGCTGCCGCTTGGGCGCAGATGATCGAAGACATCCAGGCAGAAATCGACAAGTAACACGCGACTTCCGTCTGGGTTGTTGACGTAAAGTCATCACCACAAATTCCGGCGGGTGTGCACCTAAAAAAGGTTGCGCACCCGCCGGTTTTTTGCGTCCGAATTGGAACTCGTTTTCGTTGAGCATCCGCGGATGGCAGCAGCCTGATAATTTGAGGCAAATCACCTAGACTGGAGTGGTGCGCTGCGCCGCGGGGTGCGCCCCCACCTGCAGCGTTTCCTAACCAATGGAGGCCTAGTGGAAACTCTTAACGCTGACCAGATTGAGCTGGATTTAGAGGCTGACGAAGCCTCTAAGAAAGCTAAACATCGCAGGTTCAAGCTGCCCGCCAAAGACCCGGATGTGAACCGGTGGGGCGTAGGATTCGTCGTCAAACTAGTCCTGATGGCGCTTGTGAACGCTTTCGGGTTCTACGTAATTTTCATGTCCTACCTGGCTGGTTCGTGGGGCATTTTCGGTGCCATGCTGGCACTGGTTCTGGTTGCCGACTGGGTGTACTTCTCCGGTCGCACGCTGCCAATGAAGTACATCCTGCCAGGATTAGCGTTCCTGCTGGTGTTCCAGGTGTACACCATCTTCTACACGCTTTACGTTTCGTTCACCAACTATGGCGACGGGCACAACGCTTCAAAACCAGCAGCGATATCCGCCCTCCTCACCCAAAATGAGAAACGGGTCCCGGACTCGCCAACTTATCCCCTAGCCGTTCTGAAGCATGGGGATACGCTTGGCTTCGCCGTCATCGATGACGGGGTTGTGAAGGTTGGCGATATGGACACTCCGCTTGTCACTGACGATGCGGCGGTGGTGTCCGATGGGAAAATTACGGACGTTCCCGGCTGGGACATTCTGACCACTAAAGAGATCAACGCCGACCAAAAGGGCGTTACCAGTCTGCGGGTTCCCATCAGTGATGATCCGGAGCAGGGGTCCATCCGGACCACGGATGGGCGCAATGGTTTCATTGCCCGGTCAATCCTGCAATGGGATGAGCAGGCAGAAACCATGACCAACGTGGAAACGGGCGTGGTTTATAAGGCGAATAAGGAAGGCCAACTGGTTTCCGATGACGGCCAGAAACTTCCCGTCGGGTGGCGTGTTGGGGTCGGGTTTGAGAACTACACGAAAGCTTTCGGTGACTCTAAGTTCTCCGGATACTTCTACCAAGTGCTGTGGTGGACGTTCGTGCAAGCGTTCCTGTCCGTTGCACTCACCTTCCTGTTGGGACTGTTCCTAGCAGTCACCTTCAACAAGACGATTCGCGGGCAAAAGGTGTATAGGACCCTGATGATCTTGCCCTACGCAATTCCAGGGTTCATTTCAGCCCTGATTTTTGCGGGTATGTTCAACAAGTCGTACGGTTTCATCAACCAGGTGCTGCTTGGTGGTGCCACCATCGACTGGCTGGGCAACCCATGGTTGGCTAAATTCGCTGTCTTGTTCGTCAACTTGTGGCTGGGTTTCCCCTACATGTTCCTGATTGCCACGGGCGCTATTCAGGCGATTCCAGAGGACGTTACCGAGGCCGCCATGATTGACGGTGCAGGGGCCATGCGACAGTGGTGGTCCATCAAGTTCCCACTGGTCTTGATTGCGACAGCCCCGTTGTTGATTTCTTCGTTCGCGTTTAACTTCAACAACTTCAGTTTGATCTACATGCTGACGGGTGGTGGGCCCAGCTTCGGAAACCCATCCGTACCCCTTGGGCACACGGACATTCTGATCACCATGGTGTACAAGATGTCCGGGATTGATGGTGGGGCCGCCCGCGACTACGGTCTGGCTTCTGCCCTGTCGATACTGATCTTCATAATTGTCGGAACGATCTCCGCGATCGCGTTCCGCCAGACCCGCAAGCTGGAGGAGATGGTCTGACATGTCTAACGCGACTAAAACTCAAAGCGCAACACAAACCCCGGTCAGTAAACACACTGAGGGGGATCCGGCAGAAAACCGGCCCACCTTCATGCACTGGGTGCGTAACTACGGGTGGCGTCACCTGGTGGCTATCATCACGATCATTTTCGCGATGGTACCCATCATTTACATTATTTCTGCGTCCCTGAATGAGCATGGGACCCTCATGGGTTCCAACGAGTTGTTCAGGCGGGTGTCAACCGCGAACTATGCCGCACTTGGGGGCGACTTTTGGAAGTGGATGTGGAACACGCTGGTCATAGCCACCACAACGTCTATTGGGACCGTGATCATGGCGGCGGCCGCCGCCTACGCGTTCTCTCGGTTCCGGTTCACCGGACGGCGTTTTGGTTTGACCTCACTGCTCATCATCCAAATGTTCCCGCAAATGCTGGCGTTCGTTGCCGTGTTCCTGCTGCTGTTAAACCTGGGGAACGTGGTGCCAATCCTGGGGTTGAACTCAACCCTAGCGCTGATCGCCGTTTACCTCGGTGGGGCCCTAGGCATCAACACTTTCCTGTTGTACGGGTTTTTCAACACGATCCCGAAAGAGTTGGATGAGGCAGCCGAAATTGACGGGCTAACCCACGGGCAGATCTACTGGCAGATTATCCTGCGGTTGGCGGCACCAATCCTTGCGGTGGTGGGCTTGCTCAGTTTCATTTCCACGTTCAGTGACTTCGTCATTGCCCGCGTTATTTTGCAGTCGAAGGAAAATTGGACGGTCGCGATTGGCTTGTACTCCTGGGTGGCTTCCAGGCTGGAAGCTAACTGGGGACTGTTCGCAGCCGGAGCAATCGTGTCGTCAATACCCGTTCTGCTTCTGTTCCTGTTCCTACAGAAGTACATTGTCGGTGGCCTAACTGCTGGTGCCGTTAAGGGCTAACCAGGGGGGCTTCACAACCTTGGGGGTCCGCGCCAACATTGGCGCGGACCCCCAATTGTTTTCTCCGTGCGTCAGGTGGGTAGTCGCAGGGATACGCTAGAGGGCGACCTCACTACCCGCCAGGGCTTCTGTTACTGAAGCAATGTCATCCCGGTTCGACAGGTCAAGCACGCCACCCGCAACCGGAACAACGGTGAACGGGTCCCCATCTTCTATTGCTTGGCGGACTGCGTCCCCCAGCTCGTATTCCCCGCGGGGGGACAAAGGGATCTTCTTAGCTGCGTCGAAAATTGCGGGAGTGAACAGCCACAGGTTCATAGAGATCGTGGCCTGGTCACCCAGCGACTCAATCGTTTCCTGGGAGGGTTTCTCCACAAAATCAGCTAGTGTGCCGTCCTCGCCCGCCACTGCCAGCGCGAAGGCAGCTATCCGGTCCGCGGGAATGTTCGACTGATCAACTAGTGCCTGCCGGTCGAACCCGACCAGGCCGGACCCTTCAATGTCGCGGATCGCCCGGTAAGCGTCGGTGGGGTAGTAGTTGTCGGAGTTGATGACTAAAACCCGGTCAGCGCCCGCGAACTCTTCCGCGGCTAGGACCGCGTTCCCGGTGCCAAGAGGCTCTTCTTGCACGGCGTAGGACACGCGCACCCGGCCCTTTTCGACCTCATCGTAATAGTCGCGGATCACGTCGTGTTCCGGACCGATCACTAGGCACACGTCCGTGAAGCCAGCGTCCGCCAGACCACTGATCACATGGTCCAGGAACGGCCGACCCACAGAAATCATGGCTTTCACACCACTGTCCGCAGCTGACGCTTGATCATCCGTTAGCTGCGCCCCGTCGCTTTCCTTCCGCATTCGGGAACCCAAGCCCCTAGCCAGGATCACTGCTTTCGTGGGTTTGGAGCCCGATGGTTCTGCGGTCATGGAACGCCTTTCTGTGTGTGCAAAATAGTTCCTCGCAGTATACCGCTGCCGCTAGCCCCCTAAATCTGGCCGGGCTGCCCGGGTCCCATCCGGGTTCCACAACCCGGAAGCCCCCCGCCTGTAAGCGAGAGTCAAGTTTGCGTCCACCACCCCCGCCGCCTGCATAAACGCATACACCGTGCGGGGGCCAACGAACGTGAAACCGTGAGTTTTCAGCGCAGCGGTCAGGGCCTTGGCTTCCGCGCTGGCTGGCTCCAGGTCTTCCATCCAGACGGGGGTGGGCGTCACTTCCGGCTGATGCTCCCACACCAGCTTCGCCAACCCACCTGCTTGGCGCAGTTGCACGGTTGCCCGCGCGTTCGTGATGACAGCCCAAATCTTCTGCTGGTTACGGATCAGATCAGCATTTTCAAGTAAGCGCGCCACGTCATCCGCGGCGAACCGGGAAACCCGGTCGGGGTCGAAACCGGAAAAAGCGGCCCAAAGAGCATCCCGCTTAGCCAGCACCGTGCGCCAAGACAGGCCGGCCTGGAAAACTTCCAGGCTAAGCAACTCAAACAGTGCTTTTTCACTTGTCAGGGGCAGCCCCCACTCATTGTCGTAGTATTCGCGCAACTGCTCTGTTGCAGCCGCCCACGGGGGCCTACCACGCCCATCAGCTCCTACCACCACGCCTGTCCGCTGCTCAGTCGGGGCGATCTCACGCAGTTCACCGAGCGATGGGAAGATCTTCGCCAAAACCGCCTCCTGCTCAGTCGCTTCCAAAGTGTCCGCCGCCTGTCCTAACTGCATGCCCCCACTTTCCACTCTCATCATCTCCCGTCCTAGTCGGGTCCCATTTTCCGTGCCCATCAAGCCCAGGGGAAGGGGCTGGGCGGATATTGTGGATACACCTGCCGGTGGATACGCGGAAGGGGTGGGACCCATGCCAAACCGGACTTTTGCGGTTGCCCTGGCACCCAACGACGCGCGGGGCTTAGCTGACACGGAAATACTGGGCGCAAGGCAGCCCGAAGGGCGCGACCTGCTGGTAGAGGTCCGCGCCACCTCCGTGAACCCGACAGACTTGGCTGTCCGGGCAGGCCGAATGAAAGGGCCCACCTCTGGCGTCCTTGGTTTCGACGCGGCCGGGGTCGTCCGTCAAGCGGCCGGGCACACCACGCTCTTCAAACCGGGGGACCCCGTTTACTATGCCGGCCAGGTCGATCGTTCGGGCTCATTCAGTAGCCTGCAGCTGGTGGATGAGCGGATCGTTGGGCATAAGCCCCGCACCATTTCTTACGCAGAAGCGGCTTCCGTGCCCCTGACAGGTTTAACTGCGTGGGAAGGGCTGTTCGACAAGCTGCGGCTTCAGCCCACCACCCAAGGCACCCTGCTGGTGGTTGGTGCGGGTGGCGGTGTCGGCTCCATGGTGATCCAGCTTGCGAAAGCCCTAACGGACGTGCGGGTGGTTGCAACCGCCAGCCACGCGGAGAGCGCCAAGTGGGCCGCTGAGTTGGGTGCAGACGCAGTGGTCGACCATTCTTCACCAGACTTAGAGGACGAAATCAGGTGGGCAGCCCCCGCAGGTGTTGACTACGTGTTCGCCACACACGCCGCCCCGCACATCAGCGTCCTAGCAGCAGTCATGAACCCTTTCGGCCACATCGTTGCAGTGGGGGATGAGGAGCAGGTGGACCTGCACGCACTGCGTCCCAAGTCCCTCTCCTGGCATTGGGAACAGATCTTTGCTCGCTCTGTTTACCGGTCGGTGGACATGATCAGCCAGCACCGCATCCTGGACTCGCTGGCGCAACTGATTGATAGCCGCGTGATTCGTCCCACCGCCCGCACCTACTTGTCACCAGTAAACGCGGCTGCTGTGGACTTGGCTCATCGGCGCTTAGCGTCCGGCCATTCGGTGGGCAAAACTGTTTTAGTGCGCGGCGACGTGGACCGGGACGGCCTGCTGCCGCGTGGGGCGGTGGTGGAGGAAATCTCCCCTGACGCCGCACAACGATAGGCTTGAACCGTGAACAGCGACGAAATTCTTGCCCCCGGGGCGCCCCCCGTTTGGGTCCGCAGCCTGCTCAGCGGTGCGGACACCGCGCCGTTGGCAGTGATTCGCGGGCAAGACGGTCTGGTTTCCGTCCTCACCGGAACCGCGCATTCCGTTCCCACTTTGGGTCAGATCCCGCTAGAGGGGGATGAGGTCGTTGCTGCCGTCCCCTTCCACCAGATTCAGGAACGCGGGTTTGACGCTATCGATTCCGGCCAGCCCCTGACTTACCTGCAGGTTACCGCCCGCCACGACCTTCCCTTGGCGCAGGTGTTGCCCCTGCTCCCACAGGAACAGCCGCAGGTAGAGGACTTGGGTTTCGACCTGACAGATGCCCAGTACGCGGCGCAAGTTCGGAAGGTGATTGAGGACGAGATCGGCGCAGGCCACGGAGCCAACTTCGTCCTGCGGCGCGACTACCGTGCCCGGACGGCGACGCCTGTCCGACAAGCGGCCCTAGCCTGGTTGCGTGCACTGCTGGAACAGGAGCGCGGCGCTTTCTGGACCTACGCGTTTCTGTTGGGGGAGGTGAACCTGGTGGGGGCCTCCCCGGAACGGCACGTCAGTTCCTCCGGCGGCCAGGTTCTGATGAACCCGATCAGCGGCACCTTCCGCCACGGTTCCACTGTCCCCACCCCGGCCGACATGCTCACTTTCCTAGCTGACCGGAAGGAAAGCGAAGAGCTAGTGATGGTTGTGGATGAAGAACTGAAAATGATGAGCGTCGCCTGCCCGGACGGGGGCGTCATGCGCGGCCCCTACCTGAAGCCCATGTCGAAAGTGACCCACACCGAATACTTGCTTCAAGGCCAGTCGGCGCTGGACCCGCGCGACATCCTGCGTCTCACCATGTTCGCACCCACCGTCATTGGCTCACCCATGGCTAGCGCCTGCCGGGTAATCGCCCAATACGAAGACAGCGGCCGCGGCTACTACTCCGGGGTATTGGCCCGCTTCGAACCGACCCCGGACGGTTATAGCCTGGACGCGCCCATTCTGATCCGCACCGCTCAAATCACTGTCGATGGGGAAGTGTCGGTCTCTGCGGGTGCGACCCTAGTACGCCATTCCGACCCGGAAGCGGAAGCGAAAGAAACGCACGCCAAAGTGGCGGGCGTGTTATCAGCCCTTGGCCTGGGCGAAGCGGCGGCAAACACTTCGCCGCAGACCCCACCAACGGTTGGGCCAGAGGGTTCCGCCCCCTGGGTTCAGGACCCGCAGGTGCAGGCAGCGCTGCAGGACCGCAACCGGCATTTGGCGCCCTTCTGGCGTGACGAGCAGCAGGGGGAGGATCAGCTAACCGGCACGGCCATCGTGGTGGACTGCGACGACGGTTTCGCTGCCATGCTGGCCCACCAGTTGCGCCGTCTCGGCCTGACCACCCGCACCGTCCCCTGGGATGAACTGACGGGGAATGAGGACGTTGACCTGCTCCTGTTCGCCCCCGGCCCCGGGGACCCCACGGACCTAGGGTCACTGCGCGTGCGCCGCATCCGGGAGCTAATGGAACAGCGCTTGCGGGCTTCCCGCGGTTTGGCGGCCGTTAGTTTCAGCCACCAGGTTTTGGCTGGCTTAGCGGGTTTACCCGTTGAATCTTTGGACTCGCCCCGCCAAGGACAGCCGCTGACAATTGAGTTTTTGGGGGAGCCCAGCCTGCTTGGCTTCTACAACACTTTTGCAGCGTTCGGCGCGGACGGGTCGACAACCCCCAATTTAGGGTTGCAGGTGCATGCGGACCGGAAGACGGGGGAAGTTCATTCCCTTACGGGCCCTGCTGCGGTCTCCGTGCAGGGGCACCCGGAGTCCGTCCTCTCCCAAGACGGGTATCGGGCTTTGGCGCGCATGGTCCGCCACTGCATACCAGCAACAGACAGCAAGAAGGAGTAACCATGACGACCGTCGGCGACATAGTGGGGTGGATGGACGCGTGGTACCCGCCTGGGCAGGCTGACTCCTGGGACCGCGTGGGACTGATTTTGGGTTCCCGCACTGCCCCCGTGAAGCGGGTCCTGCTTGCGGTTGACCCCGTTCAAGCGGTGGCCGACCAGGCGGTCGCTTTAGGTGCAGACCTGGTTATCACCCACCATCCACTGTACTTGCGGGGGGCCTCATTTATTAGCGAGGACGACCCTAAAGGCCGTTTAGTCACCCAACTTATTCGCGCCAACATAGCGCTGTTTAACGCTCACACCAACGCTGACGTTGCACACCCAGGGGTGGCACAGGCGTTGGCGGACCTGATCGGGTTGCAGGACGCCGTGCCCATGAAGCCGCGGCCGAGCGCGGATGTGACGGGTCCGGTTTTGGGTCACGGGCGGATAGGCACTCTGCCGAAGCCATTGTCTTTGGAGCAGTTCGCCCGCCACGTTGCTGGTGTGCTGCCGGCAGGGCCGAATGGTCTTCTGGTTGGGGGCCACTTGCAGCGGCAGATCAGTAGGGTAGCGGTCTCTGGGGGGTCAGGGGACTCGTTTTTGGACCTGGCCACAGACTTGGGGGCGGACGCGTTTTTGACGGCGGATTTGCGGCACCACCCGGCCTCTGAACATTTGGAGAACCCGGATGCCCCCGCGCTGCTCAGCGGGTCGCATTGGGCCACGGAATGGCCTTGGCTGCCAGTCTTAGCCGACCAAATTCGGGCCCAAGCCCAGATGCGGGGGGTTAGTCTGGAAGTGTTTGTATCGCGGCAAGTAACTGAACCTTGGGCCCAGCATTTGCCCACGGAAGGGAGCACAGAATGAAGGCAACGCCAGCCGACCAGGCGAACCTGGTGGAATTGCAGGAGGTTGACCTTGCCATCATCCGCCTGGGCCACAAAATGAAAACCCACGACCTGCACCAGAAAGTTGAGGAACTGGAGGGGCGCATCGCGGACCTGCGCCGCTCTGTCCTGGCCCAAACCGTGGACCTGTCTGACCAGGAACTGAAAACCCGGGACCTGGAGAAGCAGGTGGACCAGGTGAAATCCCGCGCCGCCCTGCAACAGGAACGCTTAGATTCGGGGAAGGTGCCGCTGCGTGACATGTCGGCAGTGGAGCATGAGATTTCGCGGGTGGTGGAACGGCAAACGGAGTTAGAGGACGAACTGCTGGACCACATGGGTCAGGTTGAAAAGAAGGAAAGCTTCTTAGAGAAGACGAAGGTGGCTTTAGGCGCGCAGGAGCAGGACCTGAAGGAGACGCGCGCCCAGCTTGCTGAAGCGCTCACCGAACCTCAGGGGCAGGTCGAAGAGTTCGAAAAACGGCGGGAGGAATTGCGCCAGCAGCTGCCAGCCACCGTTCTTGATGAGTACGACCACTTGCGTTCCCGCATGGGCCCCCTAGTTGTGCTGAAACTGAAGGATGGCAACCTGGTCGATGCGCCTGTCAGTTTGACGGAGCATGAGATAGGCCGGATCGGGCGGGCCCCCGAAGATGAGCTCTGGTACAGCGAAGAAACCGGCTACCTAGTGGTCCGCGTCTAAGCCCACCTCACGTGGCAGGGCTGGGGGACTATGTGAGTGGGTTGGAGCTCATGCGCAACAGGTGGAGCTCTTGGGTACACACTGGGGCGTGCCCCCGAGCGTACGCATTAGCTCCAAGCCACACGCATTAGCTCCGGCGCACACTCATTCCCCAGTGGAATCCCGTGGGGGAGAGGTGATTGTGGTGAGTTGGCCGATACGCCGGGTTCTGTGCCGCGCCGTGAAGCGCGGTGACGACCATTCATCTACGACCGGTGTTGCCACCGGCCTCTAGCGGTCTACCCGAAGGCACGGACGGGCAGTCCTTCGCCTTCTGCTTGACCTTGCTCCAAGTGGGGTTTACCAAGCCAGTCCAGTTACCTGGACTGCTGGTGCGCTCTTACCGCACCGTTTCACCCTTACCCCCACATGGTGGGGGCGGTCTATTCTCTGTGGCACTTTCCCGCGGGTCACCCCGGGTGGCTGTTAGCCACCACTTTGCCCTGTGGAGCCCGGACGTTCCTCGTCACCCCCAAAAGGGGCGCCGCGGCCGTCTGGCCAACTCACCGGGTGTAAGCCTAGCTGTTCTTCTCCGCTGCGTACATGGCGGCGCCGACAATGCCGGCCGTGTTCCGCAGTTCCGCTGGGACAATTGGGGTTTCCAGGGTCAGTTTCGGCAGGAACTTCTGGTGGTCTTTGGACACCCCGCCCCCCACTACGAACATGTCGGGTGAGAACAGCATTGCAAGATAGGAGTAGTAGCGGTTCAACCGTTTCGCCCATTTGGACCAGCTCAGGTCTTGCGCCACTTTCTGTGCGGCGGAGGCGCGGGTTTCGGCGTCGTGGCCGTCTAGTTCCACGTGCCCCAGTTCCGTGTTCGGGACCAGGACACCGTTGTAGATGAGGGCGGTCCCAATCCCCGTGCCCAAGGTTGTGACAATCACCGTCCCGTCTTGGCCTTTGGCGGCACCAAACTTGACTTCGGCAACGCCTGCCGCGTCCGCATCGTTCACGACGACTGCCTGATGGCCGGTGCGTTCCTGGAACAGTTCGTCAGCGTTGATCCCTGTCCACGATTCGTGAAGGTTCGCAATGAAAGGGACAACACCGTTGACCACGGGGGCGGGAACAGTTATGCCTACGGGCACGTCC